>NZ_JBEZBN010000054.1:0-42687 GCF_040647115.1 Streptomyces sp. NPDC044571 | reverse complement strand
ACGGGTGCTCTCCCGATCGGGGCCCCGCCCCCCCCCCGGGGGGGGGGGCCGGGGCGGGGCGCCGTGCGCGGCCGGGGGGTCAGGGGCCGGTGCCCAGGTGGGTCAGGCGGCCAGGTGGGACTGGACTTCCGCCGCCGCCGTCTCGCCGTACGCCTTCGTGAAGCGCTCCATGAAGTGGGCCCGCGCCAGCGTGTACTCCTGCGTGCCCAGGGTCTCGATCACCAGGGTGGCGAGCATGCAGCCGACCTGGGCCGCCCGCTCCAGTCCGACGCCCCAGCCCAGCCCCGTCAGGAACCCGGCCCGGAAGGCGTCGCCGACACCCGTCGGGTCCACCTTCGCGGTCTCCTCCGGGCATCCGACGACGATCGGCTCCTGGCCGGTCCGCTCGATGCGCACGCCCCGCGAGCCCAGCGTGGTCACGCGCGTGCCGACCTTGCCGAGGATCTCCTCGTCGGTCCAGCCGGACTTCGACTCGATGAGGCCCTTCTCGTACTCGTTCGAGAACAGGTACGTCGCGCCCTCCATCAGCGTCCGGATGTTCTCGCCGTCCATCCGGGCGATCTGCTGCGAGAAGTCGGCCGCGAATGGGATCCCCCGCGTCCGGCACTCCTCCGTGTGGCGCAGCATCGCCTCGGGGTCGTCGGCGCCGATGAGGACAAGGTCCAGGCCGCCCACCCGGTCCGCGACCGCCTTCAGCTCGATCAGGCGGGCCTCGCTCATCGCGCCCGTGTAGAAGGAGCCGATCTGGTTGTGGTCGGCGTCCGTGGTGCACACGAATCGGGCGGTGTGCAGCACCTCGGAGATCCGTACGGACGCGGTGTCGACGCCGTGCCGGTCCAGCCAAGCGCGGTACTCGTCGAAGTCGTAGCCCGCGGCGCCGACCAGGATCGGGCGGATGCCGAGCTGGCCCATGCCGAAGCAGATGTTCGGGCCGACACCGCCCCGCCGTACGTCGAGGTTGTCCACGAGGAAGGACAGGGAGACCGTGTGCAGCTGGTCCGCGACCAGCTGGTCGGCGAAACGGCCGGGGAAGGTCATGAGGTGGTCGGTGGCGATGGAGCCGGTGACTGCGATACGCACGGCGTGAATGCTCCTGCGAAGGACGGCGAGGGGACATTCAAAACTACCCGCTCGCGGCCGTGTGGCCGACCGCCCGAAACTACCCCGTAGTAGCTCTTTCTTCGCTCGCCGCGCCGTGCCTACCGTGCCCCATGACCTACACCGATGCCTTCGGGTACGCCGACTCGCCGGCCGACACGCGGCCCGCCTTCGCACGCCTGCTGGGCGACTGCGCCAGGATGGCTCCGCACTGGGCGGTCCCGGCGGACCCCCGGCCGGCCCGGGTGGCTCCCTCGCAGATCCACGGCATCAGCGTCCCGCCGGCCTCGGCGCGGCTGATCGCCTCCACCGCCCAGTACGGCGACTAGGGAACCCCCCTGGCCGTAGGGCGGAACCGGTTGGGCCGCTGTTCCGTCACACCCGCATCAGCCACTGCGGTACGGGCGAAGGAGCAATGCGGTGACCAGCGAACAACCCGACACATCACGCGGCACACGGCGGCGGCCTGCCTGGGCCATCGGCTCGATGGCGGCCGCCGTCCTGCTCGTGGGCGGCGGTACGGCGTACTGGGCCTCGACGGCATACGGCGACGGCTCGCCGGGCGGCCGTACGGGGGACAGCGCGGCCTCCGCGCCCCGCGTCGCGCCGAGTCCCCCGGGGCCGGGCATCGCCCCCGGCGAGCCGGACCCGCACGGCAGCGGGGTGACCTACCGGGCCGACGTCCCGCTCCCCGAGGCCCCGGCGACGGCGCCCTCCTTCGCCGCGACCGGCGAAGTCACCTCGGAGGAGGCGGCCCGGCTCGCGGCGGCCCTCGGGATCCCGGGCACCCCGCGGCTCAGCGGTGAGGTCTGGCAGGCCGGGGAGGCCGCGGACGGCTCCGGGCCCCGGCTCACGGTGAACCTCAAGGCTCCCGGGACCTGGAACTTCTCCCGCTTCCAGACGGGAGGCGGCGACGACTGCCGGCGGGGCAAGGACACCTGCGGCCCGGCCACCCTCCCCCAGGACGGCGGCTCCGGCGCGGCCGGCCAGGGCAACGCGGGCGCCAAGGCCGGCAAGCCGGTGAGCGAGGAGGCCGCGAAGGCGGCCGCCGCCCCGGTGCTCGCGGCCGCCGGGCAGAGCGGGGCCAAGCTGGACGCCCGCCTCACCCAGGGCTCGGTCCGGGTGGTCAGCGCGGACCCGGTGATCGGCGGGCTGCCGACGCAGGGCTGGTCCACGAAGGTCAGTGTGGGGGCCGACTCCCAGGTCGTGGCGGGCAGCGGCGCGCTGAAGGCGCCCGTCCGCGCCGCCGAGCAGCCGGTGATCGGGGCCGTCGAGGCACTGGACCGGCTGAACCGGTCGTCGGCCGGACCCGGCACGGACCCCGGGCCGAGCGGCTGCGCGACCTCGGTCCCGCTGACCCCGGACACCCCGGTCGGCCCCTCGGACACGCCGCCCTGCAACCCGGAGCCGCGTCCGATGAAGCCGCCGCGGACCGAGACCGTGAAGGGAGCGGTCCTGGGGCTGGCCCCGGGGACGGTGGACGGGACCCGCGGTCTGGTGCCGGCCTGGCTCTTCGAGGTGGCGGGCGCGAACGGCGCGCCCGGGCACACCGTGGTCCAGCCTGCCGGCGAGAACGGCCAGAGCCCCGCACCCGTCCCGCAGGGCGGGCGCACCGTGCCCGGGTTCTCGTACGCACAGTCCGACCGGAAGCTGACCGTGAACTTCTGGGGCGGGGTGTGCAGCACCTACGCCCTGGAGGCGCGCGAGGAGGCCGGATCGGTGACGGTGCGGATCACCGACACCCCGACCAAGCCGGGCCAGGCCTGCATCATGATCGCCAAGGAGATGTCCGTGTCGGCGACCCTGCAGCAGCCGCTCGGCGAGCGCAAGGTGATCGACGCGACGACGGGCAAGCCTCTCGCCCGGCAGTAGCCCGATCCCGAGGCCTGCGCCTGAGACCTGCGCATGCGAGAGGGCCCCGGCACCTGACGGTGACGGGGCCCTCTCGGCGTACGGCCTCGCGGCGGCTCGGGCCGCCGGACTTCCTAGCTGAACGAGTCGCCGCAGGCGCAGGAGCCGGTGGCGTTCGGGTTGTCGATCGTGAAGCCCTGCTTCTCGATGGTGTCGACGAAGTCGATCGAGGCGCCGTGCAGGTACGGGGAGCTCATCCGGTCCGTGACGACCTTCACGCCGTCGAAGTCCTTGACGACGTCGCCGTCGAGGGAGCGCTCGTCGAAGAAGAGCTGGTAGCGCAGGCCGGAGCAGCCGCCGGGCTGGACGGCGACGCGGAGCGCCAGGTCATCGCGGCCTTCCTGCTCCAGCAGGGTCCTGACCTTCTCGGCGGCGGCGTCGGACAGGAGGATGCCGTCGCTCACAGTGGTCTTGTCGTCCTGTACGGACATCTGCATTCACTCCCGAAGTGGGCGGCTCCCCGCCGGAGGCAGGGAAACGTCGGACTCTTGCCGTCGATGGCAACGAGCGGGGTCGCGGATTCATTCCGGACCCGACGCGTGTTTCAGATATTCATGCTCGCACACCCCCGCGGGCGGGTGGCCATGACGGACCGACCGGTTCGTCACAGGGCGAATGCGTCACATCGACACTATCGGCATCGTCAAAGTGACGTGAAGCGGCTATGATAGATAGCGTCAAATAGACGAGAAGTCGCAGCGATGTTTCAGAAGTCCCTTGTCGCAGAAACAGAAAGGGTGCGTGTCGTGACCACCGCCCAGCCTTTGGACGTCCAGCCGACGCCCCTCGCCCTGCTCCTGCTCGGCCGTGAGGCCGACCCCAAGAGCGAGCGCGGGGTGGAGTGCCCCGGCGACCTGCCGTCGCCGTCGGACCCGGACCTGGTGGCCCGTGCCCGCGCGGCCAAGGAGAAGCTCGGTGACAAGGTCTTCATCCTCGGTCACCACTACCAGCGTGACGAGGTCATCGAGTTCGCCGACGTCACCGGCGACTCCTTCAAGCTGGCCAAGGACGCGGCCGCCAAGCCGGAGGCCGAGTACATCGTCTTCTGCGGCGTCCACTTCATGGCCGAGTCGGCGGACATCCTGACCTCGGACGACCAGAAGGTCGTCCTGCCCGACCTGGCCGCCGGCTGCTCGATGGCCGACATGGCCACCGCCGAGCAGGTCGCCGAGTGCTGGGACGTGCTGACCGAGGCCGGCATAGCCGACGTCACGGTGCCCGTCTCCTACATGAACTCCTCCGCCGACATCAAGGCGTTCACCGGCAAGCACGGCGGCACCATCTGCACCTCCTCCAACGCCGAGCGGGCCCTCGGCTGGGCCTTCGAGCAGGGCGAGAAGGTCCTCTTCCTGCCGGACCAGCACCTGGGCCGCAACACCGCCGTCCGCGACATGGGCATGTCCCTGGACGACTGCGTGCTCTACAACCCGCACAAGCCGAACGGCGGCCTGACCGTCGAGGAGCTGCGCGCCGCCAAGATGATCCTGTGGCGCGGCCACTGCTCCGTCCACGGCCGCTTCTCGGTGGACTCGGTCAACGACGTGCGCGCCCGCATCCCCGGCGTGAACGTCCTCGTCCACCCGGAGTGCAAGCACGAGGTCGTGGCCGCGGCCGACTACGTCGGCTCGACGGAGTACATCATCAAGACGCTGGAGGCGGCCCCGGCCGGCTCCAAGTGGGCCATCGGCACCGAGCTGAACCTGGTCCGCCGCCTGGCGAACCGATTCGCCGCGGAGGACAAGGAGGTCGTCTTCCTCGACAAGACGGTCTGCTTCTGCTCGACGATGAACCGCATCGACCTCCCCCACCTGGTGTGGACCCTGGAGTCCCTGGCAGAGGGCTCACTCGTCAACCGCATCCAGGTCGACCAGGAGACCGAGAGCTTCGCGAAGCTCGCCTTGGAGCGCATGCTGGCGCTCCCGTAGGGGGTACAGGCACACCGGGTCCGCCCGGACGCCTCGGCACGGGAGTGCCGTTGATCCGAGAAGGGGCGCCCCGCCGTGCGGGACGCCCCTTCGCCATGCGTACGCACCTCAGACCGTGGCCGGGGACTCCTCGTCCGAGACGGCCGACGGCGCCGGGACCACCGTGAGGCGGGCCCGCTTCTTCGCGCGGCGGCGTTCCTTGCGGAGTTCGGTCATCGTGTAGAGCGTCGGCACCAGCAGCAGGGTCAGCAGCGTCGAGCTGACCAGGCCGCCGATCACCACGACCGCCAGCGGCTGCGAGATGAAGCCGCCCTCGCCGGTGACGCCGAGTGCCATCGGGAGCAGCGCGAAGATCGTCGCCAGGGCGGTCATCAGGATCGGGCGCAGCCGGTGCCGGCCGCCCTCGACGACGGCTTCGACGACGTCCAGGCCTTGGACGCGGTACTGGTTGACCAGGTCGATCAGGACGATCGCGTTGGTCACCACGATGCCGATGAGCATCAGCATGCCGATCAGCGCCGGGACACCGAGCGGGGTGCCGGTCACCAGGAGCAGGCCGAGCGCGCCGGTCGCCGCGAAGGGGATGGACACCAACAGGATCAGCGGCTGGACCAGCGAGCGGAACGTCGCGACGAGCAGCATGAACACGATCGCGATGGCCGCGAGCATGGCCAGTCCCAGCGAGGCGAAGGCCTCGCCCTGGTCCTCGGAGACGCCGCCGATGGTGGCCGTGGCCCCTTCCGGCAGGTCCAGCGCCTTGATCTTCGCCTGGAGCGCGGCGCCGATCGCGCCGGTGTTGTCGCCGACCGGCTTCGCGGTGACGGTGGCGGCGCGGGCGCCGTCGATGCGGGTCATCGAGACCGGCCCGGGGACCTCCTTGACCTCGGCGATGTCGCCGAGCCTGAGCGGGCCGACGGGCAGCGCCTGCAGTTCGGCCAGGGTGGTGGCCGGCTGCGCGGATTTGATGACGACGTCCCGCTCGGTGTCGTCCAGGACGGCCTTGCCCGCCGGGTTGCCCCGTACGGCCTGGGCCACGATCGCGCCGAGCGCGGCCTGGTTCAGGCCCGCCTCGGCGGCCTTCGGGGTGGCGGTCACCGAGATCCGGGGCACCGACTGGGTCAGGTCGCTCTGTACGTCGGTGACGTCGTCGAGCGTGGCCACCTCGGCGCGGACCTGCTCGGCGGCCCGGGCGAGGACGGCCGCGTCGCCTGCCTTGACGACCACGCTGAGGTTCTGGCTGCCGAAGCCGCCGCCCGCCGAGATGCTGGTGTCACCGATGCCGTCGAGCCGGGCGAGGGCGTCCTCGATGCGCTTCTTGACGGCGTCCGTGTCGCCGGAGTCCTCCAGGGTGACCTGGTACGAGGCCTGGTTGGAGCCCGTACCGCCGCCGAAGGCGGCCATGAAGCCGGAGGAGCCGACGGTGACCTGGTGGTCCTTGACGCCTTCGACCTCGGTGAGGGCCTTCTCCACCTTGTGGCTCGCCTCGTCGGAGGCCGCCAGGGAGGTGCCCGGGGGCAGCTGCTGCTTGACCGTCAGGACGCTCTGCTCGCCCTGGTCGAAGAAGTTGGTCTTCATCAGCGGGGTCATCGCGAAGGTGGCGACGAGAACCAGGACGGCGACGGCCAGGGTCGTGGCCCGGCGGCGCGTGACCAGGCCGAGGGCCCGTACGTAGCCGCGCTGGAGGCGGCTCTTCGCCTCCTTCTCCTCGGCCTCGCGGCGTGCCTTGCCCGGGTTCTCCGCCGCGCCCTCGGGGGCGCGCAGGAACCAGTACGAGAGCACCGGAACGACCGTCAGGGACACGAGCAGCGAAGCCAGCAGGGCCGCGGCGACGGTGAGGGAGAAGGGGCCGAAGAACTCTCCGACCATGCCGCCGACGAAGGCGATCGGAAGGAAGACGGCCACCGTGGTGAGCGTGGAGGAGGTGACCGCGCCGGCGACTTCCTTGACGGCGGCGATGATGGCGGCCTCGCGCTCCTCGCCGTAGCCGAGGTGGCGCTTGATGTTCTCCAGGACCACGATCGAGTCGTCGACGACGCGGCCGATGGCGATGGTGAGCGCGCCCAGCGTCAGCATGTTGAGGGACAGGTCGCGGGTCCACAGGACGATCAGCGCGAGGACGACCGACAGCGGGATGGAGACCGCGGTGACCAGCGTCGAGCGCAGCGAGCCCAGGAAGACCAGGATCACGATCACCGCGAAGAGCAGACCGAGCAGGCCCTCGGTGGTGAGGCTGGAGATGGACTTGGCCACGGGCGGCCCCTGGTCGCTGACCACGGTGAGCTCGGCGCCGGCGCCGAGCGCGGAGCGCAGCTCGGGCAGCTTGTCCCGGACGGCGTCGGAGATCGCGACGGCGCTGCCGTCCTTGTCCATGGTGAGGACGAGGGCGAGGCTGGGCTTGCCGTTGGTGCGGGTGAGGGAGACGGCCTGGGCGGGCTCCTGCGTGACGGTGGCGACATCGCCCAGGCGTACGGCCGGCTTTCCGGGGCCGGCGGTCAGGCGCAGGTCTTCCAGCTGGGCGAGGGAGGTGTAGCCGCCGCCCACGCGGACGGTGCGGTTCTTGCCCGCCTCGTCGAAGGAGCCCGCGGGGACGGTGGCGCCGCCCGCCTGGAGGCCCTGGGCGAGGGCGGCGCCGTCGAGGCCGGCCGCAGCGAGCTTGGCGTTGTCGGGGGTGACGGTGATCTGGAGGTCCCGGACACCGTCGACGCTGACCTGGCCGACGCCCTCGATGTCCTCCAGGACGGGGACGACGGAGCGGCCGAGCTGGTCGGCGAGCGCCTGCTGGTCCTTGTCGGAGGTGACGGCGAGGACCACGGTCGGGATGTCGTCGGTGGAGCCGGCCACGACCTGCGGGTCCACCTCGGCGGGCAGCCGTACGCGCGCCCGGTTCACGGCCTGCTGGACGTCGGCGACGAGCTGCTTGGTGCCGCTGTCGCCGTAGTCGAACCTGGCCGTGATCAGGGCGTTGCCCTCGCCGGCCGCGGAGGTGATGCCGGTGATGCCGTCGACGCCCTTGAGGGTGGCCTCGATCGGCTCGATGACCTGCTTCTCCACGACGTCGGGCGAGGCCCCCTGGTACGGGGCGAGCACGGACACCATCGGCAGTTCGATGGACGGCAGCAGCTGCTGCTTGAGCTGGGGGATCGCTATGGCGCCGAAGAGGAGCGCGACGATCGACACGAGGCCGATCAGCGCTCTCTGGGCGAGGCTGAAGCGGGACAGCCACGACATGGGTGTGGGATCTCTCTGCAGTACGTATACGGGGGCGTGCCGCAGGCACACGCGAAGGCCGCGGGTCCCCGGGCCGAGGGGCTCTTCAGCCTCGCGGACGGCGGGGCGGTGGTGCGTCGCCCCCAGGTCCCTTCCTCAGGTGCGGCATACCGCGGTTGCAGTACGGCCGAGTACTGCGGCTATTCGCACCGGGGGCGGACCAGGCCCGATTCGTAGGCAATGACCACCAATTGGGCCCGGTCGCGGGCGCCGAGCTTGGCCATGGCCCGGTTGACGTGGGTCTTGACGGTGAGGGGGCTGACCTCCAGCCGGCCGCCGATCTCGTCGTTGGACAGGCCGGCGGCGACGTGCACGAGGACCTCGCGCTCCCGGCCGGTGAGGGCGGCGAGCCGCTGCGCGTGCGGGGCGGCGGGGGCAGCGGGGTCGTGGGCTGCGCCGGCCTGGGCGAGGAAGGTGGCGATCAACCCTTTGGTGGCGGCCGGGGAGAGCAGGGCCTCCCCCGCGGCGGCGAGGCGGATGGCGTTCAGGAGCTCCTCGGGCTCGGCGCCCTTGCCGAGGAAGCCGGAGGCTCCGGCGCGCAGGGCCTGGACCACGTACTCGTCGACCTCGAAGGTGGTCAGCATGACCACGCGGACGGCGTCGAGTTCGGGGTCGGCGCTGATCATGCGGGTGGCGGCGAGGCCGTCGGTGCCGGGCATCCGGATGTCCATGAGGACGACGTCGGGACGGGTCTGCCGGGCCAGCGCGAAGGCCTGCGCGCCGTCGGAGGCCTCTCCGACCACCTCCATGTCGGGCTCGGAGTCGACGAGCACCTTGAAGGCGCTGCGCAGCAGGGCCTGGTCGTCGGCGAGGAGCACGGTGATGACCGTCGGCGTCTCTTCCACGCCCCGACCCTACGGGCTCGGGCGTCCGCCGCCGCGCGGGGGTCTCAGCCGAGGGCCAGCACGATCAGGGCGGTGGTGGCCGAGGTTTCCGCGAGGGCGCCGAAGACGTCGCCCGTGACACCGCCGAAGCGGCGGACGCAGTGGCGCAGGAGGAGTTCGGCCGCCGCCAGGGCGGCGAGGACCGCCGCCGCGTGCCGGCCGGCGGCCGGCAGGCCGAGCGGGAGGGCGGCGGCCGCGACCGCCAAGACGGTCAGGGCGGCGACCGCGGCGGCGGCGCCGCGCGGGACCACGCCCGCGACCGCCGCGCCGAGCCCTTCGGGGCGGGCCGACGGGATGCCGGTGCGGGAGGCCAAGGTCATGGCCAGCCGGGCGGTGACCGCCGCCACCACCGCCGCGAGGGCGCCGCGGAACGGGCCGTCGGCGTACGCCTCGGACAGCGCGCCGGCCTGAAGGAGCATCACCAGGACCAGCACCAGCACCCCGAAGGGGCCGACGTCGGACTGCTTCATGATGCGCAGCGCCTCGGCGGGGGGCTTGGCGCTGCCCAGCCCGTCGGCCGTGTCCGCGAGGCCGTCCAGGTGCAGGCCCCGGGTCAGGGCGGCCGGCACGGCGACGGTGGCGGCCGCGGCGAGCAGCGGGCCGCCGCCCAGCAGGAGCAGCACCGAGCCCGCCGCCGCGGCGAGCACGCCGACGACCAGCCCGGCGAGCGGGGCGAAGGCCATGCCGGAGCGGGCGGCCGCGCGGTCCCAGCGGGTGACGCGGGCGGGCAGCACGGTGAGGGTGCCGAACGCGAACCGGACGCCGTCGAGGAACGAGGCGCGTTCCGGAAGCTGCTCTTCGATCGAATCTGTCATCGGCGCGAACGCTACCCGCTCCCCCCGACCGGTAAATTGCCCATTACGGACAGATGGGAAGGTGGTGTCATGGGTCACTGGTGGTATCGGAACATCGTCGAGCCGGGGAAGCTGCCCCTGCTCCTCGCCCTGGTCTCCTTCGTCCTGTCGTTCCTGGTCACCCGTGTCATCACCCGGCTGATCCGGGCCGGGCGGGGCCCGTTCAAGAACATCGCCCCGGGCGGGATGCATGTCCACCACGTGGTGCCCGGCGTGGTCCTCGTGATCGTCGGCGGGTTCGGCGCGGTCGGCAGCGGCCCGCACAGCTTCGGCTCGGGGCTCTCGGCGGTGGTCTTCGGGCTGGGAGCGGGCCTCGTCCTCGACGAGTTCGCGCTGATCCTGCACCTCGACGACGTCTACTGGAGCGAGCAGGGCCGCAAGAGCGTCGAGATCGTGGTGCTGACGGCCGCGCTGGTGGCGCTGGTGCTGGCCGGCTTCCTGCCGTTCGGGGTCAACGACCTGAACGCGGACGAACGCAGCAACCGGGGCCTCGTCGCCATGAACACCGCCACCAATTTCCTCCTGGCACTGGTCGCCCTGTGGAAGGGGAAGGCGCGCACCGCGCTGCTCGGCATCCTCGTCCCGTTCGTGGCCCTGATCGGCGCGATCCGGCTGGCCCGGCCCGGCTCCCCGTACGCGAAGCGGTTCTACGCGAAACGTCCGCGGGCCCGCGCCAAGGCCAGGCTGCGCGCCTTCCACCACGACCGGCGCTGGGCGGCGCCGCGCCGCAAGTTCGAGAACTTCATCGGCGGGACACCCGATCCGGTCCAGGTGACAGCCGGTAAGACGAAGCCCCCGGCGCACTGAGACACACCGGCGCCCGGCCCGCGCCCCGTGGTACGGGGGCGGGCCGGGCGCCGTCGGTGCCGGTCCTGCCGGTCAGCCCGGGATCAGGGGCTGCGGGTCACCATCAGGGCCCGCGGGTCAGCCCGGGATCAGGCCGTCGTCGCTGAGCATCTCCCGGACCTCGTCCAGCGTCGCCTCCGGGGCGGGCAGGATCAGCTCGGACGGCTCCAGCGCATCGTCGGGCAGCGGCTCCCCGAGCCGCCGCACCGCGTCGAGCAGCGCGCCCAGCGTCCGCCGGAAGCCCTGCTCGTCGCCGCTCTGCATCTCCGCGAGCAGCTCGTCGTCCAGCTTGTTGAGCTCGGGAAAGTGGCTGTCGGCCACCTTCACCTGGCCTTCCCCCATGATGCGGACAATCATGACGGGCCCCGTCCTACTGCTTGTCGAACCGGTGCTGGGTCTGCGACTGCTGGGCGCTGCCCGGGGCGCCGCCCTCGATGGCCTGCTGCTGAGCGGACGGGCCGCCCGCGAGCTCGGCCTTCATGCGCTGGAGCTCCAGCTCCACGTCCGTCCCGCCGGAGAGGCGGTCCAGCTCGGCCTGGATGTCGTCCTTCGAGCCGAGGCCGCTCTGGTCGTCGAGGGCGCCGGAGGCCAGCAGCTCGTCGATCGCGCCGGCGCGGGCCTGGAGCTGGGCGGTCTTGTCCTCGGCCCGCTGGATGGCCAGGCCGACATCGCTCATCTCCTCGGAGATGCCGGAGAAGGACTCCGCGATCCGCGTCTGCGCCTGGGCGGCGGTGTAGGTGGCCTTGATGGTCTCCTTCTTCGTACGGAAGGCGTCGACCTTGGCCTGCAGGCGCTGCGCGGCGAGGGTCAGCTTCTCCTCCTCGCCCTGAAGGGTCTGGTGCTGCACCTCCAGGTCGCTGACCTGCTGCTGCAGCGAGGCGCGGCGGGACAGGGCCTCGCGGGCGAGGTCCTCCCGGCCGAGGGCCAGCGCCTTGCGGCCCTGGTCCTCCAGCTTCGCGGACTGGCCCTGGAGCTGGTTCAGCTGCAGCTCCAGGCGCTTGCGGGAGGTCGCGACGTCGGCGACTCCGCGGCGCACCTTCTGCAGCAGCTCCAGCTGCTTCTGGTACGAGTAGTCGAGGGTCTCGCGCGGGTCCTCGGCCCGGTCCAGGGCCTTGTTCGCCTTCGCGCGGAAGATCATCCCCATACGCTTCATGACACCGCTCATGGGCTTCGCGCGCCCCCTTCTAGACGGACTTCGCTCCGGGTCGTCAGAACCCACAGTACGGGCCCTGTCTCCATTACCGCACTGTTCGTGAGCGGATGCGCTCCTCCTCCAGGACGACTACGCCCCGGCCCGTGTCAGGCGTGAGGAGTAGGTGCTCCCCCGACACCGCCGAGGGGCCCCGGATGAGCGGCGGCCGCTGCCCGAACCCTGCACAGGGAAGACGCCCGCCGTTGCCGGATCGTTCCCCGCCGAGGTGGGGTACTCGGCGGTGACCACGTACGCTTGCTTGTGTGTTTGGTAGCCGTTCCTCCAAAGAAGAGAAGGCCGCCCCCACCGAAAAGGTGAGCGCCGACCTCTCGCAGCCCCGTAACCCGCAGGCCCCGAAGGGCCGCCCGACGCCGAAGCGTGCTGTGGCCCAGTCGCAGCGCAAGGCCGTGGTGGCCTCGACCGGCAACCGCAAGGAGGACGCCAAGCGTGCTCGTGAGCGCCGCCGCGAGGAGCTGGCCAAGCAGCGCGAGGCGCTGGCCAGCGGCGACGAGCGCTACCTGCCCGCCCGTGACAAGGGCCCCGTGCGCCGGTTCGTCCGCGACTTCGTGGACTCCCGCTTCTCGGTCGCCGAGATGTTCCTGCCGCTGGCCGTGGTCATCCTGGTGATGAGCATGGTGCGGGTGCCGCAGATCCAGAACATCGCGCTGATGCTGTGGCTCGCGGTGATCGCCCTGATCATCCTCGACTCGATCGGCCTCGTCTTCCGCCTCCGCAAGGCGCTGAACGAGCGCTTCGCGAACCAGCCCCGCCGCGGCGCCGTCGCGTACGGCCTGATGCGCACCCTCCAGATGCGCCGGCTGCGCCTGCCGAAGCCGCAGGTCAAGCGCGGGGAACGACCCTGAGCGGAGGGAAGCCCGCAGCGCCGGGGGACAGCTTCTCGCAGGGGGCCAGGCTGTGGCTGGAGGGCCTCGGCGGACTGCGCAACGCCGTCCGCCAGGAACTAGTGGGCCGGCAGGTCGACGAGCAGATCGCGCACCGCTTCCCGGTCGGGCAGCGGCTGCGCGTCCTGGACGTCGGCATGGGCCAGGGCACCCAGGCGCTGCGGCTCGCCCGCGCCGGGCACAAGGTCACCGGCCTGGAGCAGGACCCGGCCATGCTGGCGGTCGCCCGTGAGGCGCTGGCCGCCGAGCCCCCCGGCATCCAGGACCGGGTCCGGCTCATGGAGGGCGACGGCCGCGAGACCGGTGCGCACTTCACGCCCGGCAGCTTCGACGTGGTGCTGTGCCACGGCGTCCTGATGTACGTGCCCGAGCCCGACGGAATGCTCGCCGGACTGGCCCGGATGCTGGCACCCGGCGGGCTGCTGTCCCTGCTGGTGCGCAACGGCGACGCCCTCGCGATGCGGCCCGGCCTGGACGGCGACTGGTCGGGGGCGCTGGCCGCCTTCGACACCACCGACTACACCAACCGGCTCGGCCTGGACGTGCGGGCCGACCGGCTGGCGGAGCTGACCTCCACGCTGTCCGGGATCGGCGCCCCCCTGCAGGCCTGGTACGGGGTACGCGTCTTCACCGACGGGACGGAGGCCGGCGGGACGCTCCCGCCGGACGAGGAACTGGAGCGGCTGCTCGCCGCCGAGGACCGCGCCGGGCGCACCGACCCGTACCGCGGGATAGCGGCGCTGCTGCACCTGTGCGGCGTACGCGGCTGACCCGCGCCGACGCACCGGCGAACCGACGAGCCCCGGGCCCCGACAGGGACCCGGGGCTCGGCCGTTCCACCGCGACCGCCGCCCGGGCACAGGCCAAGGGGCGCAGGTCAAGGGGCGCAGGCCGGGACCGGGCGCCGGACTACGGGGTGTCCAGGGCCTCGCGCAGGCTCATCGTGTACAGCTCGACGCCGTTGTCGTCGGAGAGCTTCACCTTCTCGGTGCCGCCTTCCAGCAGGTCCTTCCAGTACTCACCGATCCAGGACTCCGCGTCCCCCTGCGTGGTGAACTCCTCCGGCTCCACCGCCGGGTTCGCCACGCTGCCGTCGGCCGTCTCGAACCGCCACGTCCACGCCATGTCCGCCTCCGTTGCTCGTCCGCTGCTCGCACGTTCGCCTTGAGTCTGCCCCGCAGAGTAGCCGGGCGCGCACCACTCCCGGCGACGCGGGAGGATCATCCTGTGGAACTCACTCTGCTCGGCACCGGCACACCCGAAGGACTGCCCCGCCCCGGCTGTCCCTGCGCGGCCTGCGCGGTCTCCGTCGGCCCCCGGTCGCGTGCCGCGACCTCCCTCCTCGTCGACGGGGCGCTGCTGCTCGACCTGACCCCCGGGGCGGTCCTGGCCGGCGCCCGCGCGGGGCATTCGCTGGCCGGCGTACGGCAGGTCCTGCTGACCCACCCGCACGACGGGCCCCCGGTCGAGCTGCCGCCGGGACTGCCCGCCGCCGGGCGGGTGCCCGACGGGCGGGAGCTCTCCGTGATCAGCGGGCACCGCGTGCGGGCGGTGCCGATGGACGCGCCGGGCACCGGGTACGAGGTGACGGGCCCGGACGGGAGCCGGCTGCTGTACCTGCCGCCGCGCGGGGCGCCGGCCGGGATGGAGCCGGCCGCCGGGAGGCGCCCGTACGACCTGGTCCTCGCCGATGTACTGGGCCGCCCGGAGGCACTGGCCCGGCTGCGGGCGAGCGGCGCCGCCGGGCCGACCACCGACGTGATCGCCGTCCACCTTGACCACGACACCCCGCCGGGAGGGGAGCTGGAGCGCCGGTGCGCGGCGGCCGGGGCGCGGGCGGTGCCGGACGGGACGACGGTGACGGTGGGCGAGTACCACGCGGTGCCGGACCTGCCGCGGCGGACCCTGGTCCTTGGCGGGGCCCGCTCGGGGAAGTCCTTCGAGGCGGAGCGGCGGCTCGGGAGTTTCCCCGAGGTGGTCTACGTGGCCACCGGCGGTTCCCGGGACGGTGACACGGAATGGGCGGCGCGGATCGCCCTGCACCGGGACCGGCGGCCGGGGAGCTGGCGCACTCTGGAGACCTGCGAGCTGGTGCCGCTGCTGGTGGAGGGAGGTCCGCCGCTGCTCATCGACTGCCTGGCGCTGTGGCTGACCGACGCGATGGACCGGGCCGGGGCCTGGGACGACGCCGTCTGGGCGGGGCGGGGCCACAAGGAGCTGCGCGAGCGGGTCGCCGCGCTGGTGGCCGCGCTGCGGGCGACCCGCCGCACGGTGGTCGCGGTGAGCAACGAGGTGGGCTCGGGGATCGTTCCCGCCACCGCCTCCGGCCGCCGTTTCCGTGACGAGCTGGGGCGGTTGAACGCGGCGGTGGCCGCCGAGTGCGAGCACGTCCTGCTGGTCGTGGCGGGCCAGGCGATGGTGCTGAAGGACTGACAAGGAGGCGCCGCGCACGGGGGCTTGGGCAGGGCCTCACCGGCTGTACGCTCTGGCAGATGACCACGCTGAATCTCGACGACTTCTCCGATCTGATCGAGCGCCCCGACGGGGGCGTCCGGCGTGACGCCGAGGAACGCCGTGGGCGGCTGTCCGTACCGACCGGGGCGCTCGGCCGGCTCGACGAGCTCGCCGAGTGGCTCGCCGCCGCGCAGGGGCAGGTCCCGGTCAAGCCGATCGAGCGGGCCCGGGTCGTCCTCTTCGCCGCCGACCACGGCATCGCCGCCGAGGGGGTTTCGGCCCGGGCCGCCGGCACCACCCACGAGCTGGTGCGGGCGGTGCTGGACGGGAGCAGTCCCGTGGCGGTCCTCGCCCGGCGGCTCGGCGCCGGCGTACGGGTCGTGGACGCGGGCCTGGACTGCGACCCGGAGCTGCTCCCCGAGGACGTGGTCCGCCACCGCGTCCGCCGGGGCAGCGGCCGCATCGACGTGGAGAACGCGCTCACCGTGGAGGAGGCCGAGGCGGCGCTGCGCCTGGGCATGCGGATCGCCGACGAGGAGGCCGACTCCGGGACCGATCTCGTCGTCCTGGGCGATCTGAGCGTCGGCGGGACCACCGTCGCCGCGACGCTGGTGGCCGCCCTGTGCGGAACCGATGCCTCCGTCGTCACCGGCCGCGGCGGACTGCCCATCGACGACCTCACCTGGATGCGCAAGTGCGCCGCCATCCGCGACGCGCTGCGCCGCGCCCGTCCGGTCCTCGGCGACCAGGTGGCGCTGCTCGCGGCGGTCGGCGGCGCGGACGTCGCCGCCGTCACCGGCTTCCTGCTCCAGTGCGCGGTACGCCGTACCCCGGTCATCCTCGACGGGGTCGTCTCCGCGGCCGGCGGACTGGTCGCCCAGCGGGCGGCGTTCCGGGCACCGGACTGGTGGCTGGCCGGACAGACCAGCGGGGAACCGGGCCAGAGCAAGGCCCTGGACCGGATGGCACTCAACCCCCTCCTCGACCACGGCGTCACTGTGGGGGAAGGCACCGGGGCACTGCTGGCGCTCCCCCTCGTCCAGGCGGCCGCCGCACTCGCGGCGGAACTCCCGGTGGGGGACGCCTCGGACCGGTCTGCGGACGAGGTCTGAGGGAGCGCGGCGCGCGGGCCGAGGGACCGGGCCCCCCGGGGGCGGCCCCGGCCCGCGCACCCATGGACGGCGACGCCCCATATCATCGCGTTTCATGGGAGAGGCCCGCTTGACCAGCGCAGATAAAGACCGGATCACCACACAAGCCGCACAAGGCACCCAAGCCGCGCAGGCCGCACCGGCCGTACCGGCCGCGAAGGTGACCGGCAGGGAAACGAACGGCAGGAGAGAGGACAAAGAAGAGGAGGGGCGCGGCCGGGGGTCCGCCCGCTCACGACGCAGCGCCGCGTTCGCCGTCTGGTACCTGCGCGCCGTCACCTTCGTCAACTTCCTCAGCGCGGTGTGGCTGTCCTTCGGACAGGACCTGCGCCGCCACAACACCGCCGACTTCTACACCCCGTACCTGCTCACCGCGGGCTTCGCGTCCGGGCTGTTCTCGCTGCTCCTCGCCGTCACGATGGGCCGCCGCAAGCGGGCCGCGTGGATCCTGAACCTGGTGCTCAGCGGCGTCCTGCTGCTGGCCTTCGCCACCGCGGCCTTCGCCCCGTGCACCAGCGGCGCCTTCAACCTGTGCTACCCCGAGTTCCGCGACCACACCCAGAACTGGGTCTCGCTCGTCCTGACCACGGCCTTCGTCGGCGCCCTGCTGCTCGGCCGCAAGGAGTTCTACGCCAAGGGCGACCGCTCCAACCCCAAGCTCGCCACCGCCGTCGCCGCCGTCGGCCTGCTCGTCACCTCCCTGCTCGCGGCCGTGATCGTCGGCGCCGCCAACATCGACCCCGACGCCTCCGACGCCTCGTTCCTGGCCCGCTGGCGGTACGGGGTGATGCGGCTGATCACCCTGGCTCCCGACGACCGGGACTACGCCGCGATCACCACGCCCGGCTGGGTCGACGTCTTCATCAACGTCATGTCGATGGTGCTGCTGCTCGCCGTGCTGTTCGCCGCCTTCCGCTCCCGGCGGGCCGTCGACCCGCTCACCGAGGAGGACGAGGAGCGGCTGCGCGCGCTGCTCGCCAAGCAGGGCGACCGCGACTCGCTCGGCTACTTCGCGCTGCGCCGCGAGAAGTCCGTCATCTGGTCGCCCACCGGGAAGGCCGCCGTCACCTACCGCGTCGTCGGCGGCGTCTCGCTGGCCTCCGGCGACCCGATCGGCGACCCGGAGGCCTGGCCCGGCGCCATCGAGCCCTGGCTCGCCGAGGCACGGGAGCACGGCTGGGTGCCGGCCGTGATGGGGGCCAGCGAGGAGGCCGGGCAGATCTACGCCCGGCACGGCCTGGACGCGCTGGAGCTCGGCGACGAGGCGATCGTGGAGACCGCCGAGTTCACCCTGGAGGGCCGCGCCATGCGCACCGTCCGCCAGGCGTACAACCGGGTCAAGCGGGCCGGGTACACGGTACGGATCCGCCGCCACGCCGACATCCCGGCCGAGGAGATGGACGTCCTGCTGCGGCGGGCCGACGACTGGCGCGACGGCGCCACCGAGCGAGGCTTCTCGATGGCGCTGGGCCGACTGGGCGATCCCGGCGACGGCCAGTGCGTGATGCTGGAGTGCACCGACGGCAACGGCGAGCTGCGGGCGGTGCTGTCCTTCGTCCCGTGGGGCCCCAAGGGCCTGTCGCTGGATCTGATGCGCCGTGACCGGGACTCCGAGAACGGCCTGATGGAGTTCATGGTCATCGAACTCCTGGAACGCTCCAAGGAGATCGGCGTCACACAGGTCTCGCTCAACTTCGCGATGTTCCGTTCCGTCTTCGAACGTGGGTCGAAGCTCGGTGCCGGTCCGGTGCTGCGCATGTGGCGCTCGCTGCTGAGCTTCTTCTCCCGCTGGTGGCAGATCGAGTCCCTCTACCGGGCCAACGCCAAATACCGGCCGATCTGGGAGCCGCGGTTCATGCTCTTCGAGAAGAGCTCCGACCTGCTGCGGATCGGCATCGCGGCGGGCCGGGCCGAGGGCTTCCTGGAAGCCCCCGGCCTGCCGAAGTGGCTGAACCGCAGACATCTGGAGACCAATCGTTGACGGCTTGGACGCCCTCCCCACTCCGGCGGTTCGCCCGCCGTGAGTGGGGACCGCTGTTCTGGACGATCCGGGACGCCCTCGTCCACAGGAAGGGGCGGGCGGTTCCCATGACGATCGGGGCGGTCTGCCTGACCTCGGTCTTCCAGATCGTGCAGAACACGTCCTGGGGGTTCCAGCCCGTCCAGAACCTCGGGTCCGTCAAGGCCGTCGACCCGCTGTGGCTGGCGCTGCTGCGGACCCCGCTGTCGCTGTTCGTGCCCGCGCTCGACCTGCCCGTCTGGGGAGCGCTGGCGCAACTGCTGCTGGTCTTCGGGATCTCGGAGATCTGCATCGGCTGGTGGCGGACCCTGGTGATCGGCTACGTCGCCACCCTCGCCGGGACCACCTACGCCCGGATCGGGCTGTCGCTCGGCCCGGACCACCCCTTCGGCCTGCCGGTGTCGGACCGTGTGGTGAACGACACCGGCCCCTCGGCCGCCGTGGTCGGCCTCGCCATCTACCTGTGCTGGCGCTACCGGGCCTATCTGACCGGGGCTGTGGTCATCGCGGTGATGATCGGCGAGGTGCTGGTCAAGGACAACCTGGCGGGCAAGGAGCACCTCGCGGCCATCGCCGCGGTCATGGCGGTGTGCCTGGTCCGCGCGAAATGGGGCCCGGAGCGCTCCCGCACCCCGCTGGGACGGCGCCCGCCGCCCGCGCCGGATCCGGCACCCGGTCCCACGCCGGGTCCCGGGCCCGGCCCTGCGCCCGGTTCCCCACCCGGCCCCCGCGGCTGACGTCCGGCGCCGGGCCGGCCGCCCCGGGGCAGGCCGTACCGTATCGGGGTGACGACAGACCTCGGGCCGTTCGCCCCCACCCGGCAGTGGATGCGGGCCCATCCGCTCGCCACCGACGCCGTTCTCGCGCTCGGGGCGCTCGTCTCGATGGTCGTCGGGTCCTTCGCCGATCCGCACGGCCCGCACGGGCCCACCTTCGGCACCCGCACCCCCGAGCCGTTCTCGCTGCTGCTGATGCTGCTGGGCGCGGCGGCCCTGGTCTTCCGGCGCAGGCAACCGCACGCGGTGCTCGCCGTGACCGCCGGCCTCTCGCTGCTGGAGCTCACCACGGGCGAGCCGCGGGCGCCCGTCGCCATGGCCGCGGTGATCGCGCTCTACACGTTGGCCTCCCGTACCGACCGGCCCACCACCGGGCGGATCGGCCTGCTCACCATGGCCGGCATGACGGGGGTGGCCATGCTGTCGGGCCCCCTGCCCTGGTACGCCCAGGAGAACATCGGCATCTTCGCCTGGACCGGGATGGCCGCCGCCGCGGGCGACGCGGTGCGCAGCCGGCGGGCGTTCGTCGACGCGATACGGGAGCGGGCCGAGCGGGCGGAGCGGACCCGCGAGGAGGAGGCCCGGCGGCGGGTCGCCGAGGAGCGGCTGCGGATCGCCCGCGACCTGCACGACGTCGTCGCCCACCACATCGCACTGGTCAACGTGCAGGCGGGGGTGGCCGCGCACGTCATGGACAAGCGGCCCGACCAGGCCAAGGAGGCCCTGGCCCACGTACGGGACGCGAGCCGCTCCGCGTTGAACGAGCTGCGGGCGACGGTGGGCCTGCTGCGGCAGTCCGGTGACCCGGAGGCCCCGACCGAGCCGGCGCCGGGGCTGGCCGTCCTGGACGAACTGGTGGACTCCTTCCGCAAGGCCGGGCTGCCGGTGAAGGTGATGATGGAGTTGGGCCGGGACGGGGACCCGCTGGCCGCTGCCGTGGACCTGGCGGCGTACCGGGTGATCCAGGAGGCGCTGACCAACGTCCGCAAGCACGCGGGCCAGGGGGCCCGCGCCGAGGTGAGCGTGGTCCGGGTCGGTGCCTCGGTGGAGGTGACGGTGCTCGACGACGGCGGCACCGACAGCGGGGCGGCCGAGAGCCCGGAGGGCGGCGGCCACGGCCTGCTCGGCATGCGGGAACGGGCCACCGCCCTGGGCGGCTCCTGCTTCGCGGGCCCCCGCTACGGCGGCGGCTTCCGCGTCCACGCGGTCCTCCCGGTCGGGTAGGCGGTGTCCGGCGACCCGCAGGGCCAAGAACTCCTCACGGAATGGGCCGCCCTCCGATCCGCGCGCGGTAGGGCAAGGCGAGTGCGAAGGAAGATCACTACTCTGTATGAGTGCTCTCATACGACGAGTTGACTTCACCGGAGCGTGAGCTGTGGGATGCGTTCCCCGAGGGACGCCGCGTGGACCTGCGCACGAGTGTGCTTGAGGATGACCGCGTCGCCGAGGGTGGGCAGCAGTGGGGCCCCGGGCGGACGGTTCGGGCCGCCGTGATCGTGGCGCTCCTCCAAGGCGCGAACCCCGCGCAGTCGGGCGCCGTCGCGTGCCTGAGGCTCGCCGGGGCGCGGATATCCGGGCACCTCTACCTGGCCGGCGCGCAGGTCGCTCATGCCTTCTGGCTGGAGGACTGCTGGTTCGAGGAGGGCGTGGACCTCTCCGGAGCGTCGACCCAGTCGATTGCGATCGTGGGCAGCCGAGTGCCGGGCGTGGAAGCCGGGTTGATCCGTGTGGAGGGACGCCTCGACCTGCGGCGCTCTCGCCTGGAAAGTGGCTCTGCCTCGCCCTTCCACCGCAGGGTCACCGCCTTGTCACTCATCAACGCCCACGTGAGCGGCGCCGTGAACCTCAGCGGCGCCGAGATCACCGCACCTGGGGAATGGGCGGTGTCCGCCGGCGGACTGGTCGCGGAGGGCGGCGTCTACTGCGTGGACGGATTCGTCGCGCACGGCGAGGTCCGTCTTATGGGAGCGCAGTTGCCAGGCGGACTGCACATGCGGGGCGCACTACTGGAACGCCCGGGTCGGCGCGGGGTGGCACTCGCCCTTGACAACGCCGTGGCCTCGACGCTCGACTTCTCCGACGGGTTCATCGCGAACGGGACCGTACGGCTGCGGGGTGCCCGGATCTCGGACAACCTGACCTTTGAGGGAGCCGTTCTGAACGGGCCGCCCGACGGCCGCGGCCCGTCATTGGTCGCCCTGCTGATGCAAGCCGTCGACTTCGACTTCACCCTTGCCCGGCCACCGTCCGGCACCGTGGACCTGCGGGGCGCGCAGGTGTCCTATCTCCACGACAGCGAGCGCAGTTGGCCGGATGTGGTGGAGCTGGACGGTTTCGTCTACGGCTCCATCAAGGTGGATGAGGCAGGCGAGCGACGGGAGGCAGTGGGGCGGAGGCACTCTGTGGCCCACCGTGTGGCGTGGATACGATGCAGTCCGGGCTACAGTCCTCAGCCCTATGAGCAGTTGGCGGGCTGGTACCGGAAGGCCGGCCACGACGACGACGCCCGCCGCGTACTCCTGGCCCGGCAGCGCCATCGGCGTCAAACCCTGCCCCTGGCCGCGCGCGCGTGGGGGCACTTGCTCGACGTGACCGTCGGTTATGGCTACCGCCCCTGGCTGGCCGGCGTCTGGCTCCTCGCGCTGACCCTGCTGGGCACGCTGTCCTTCAGCACTCACGCCCCCAACCCGGTCCAATGAGGCGAAGGTGCCGCGTTCCAGCCCCTCGTCTACACGCTCGACCTCCTGATCCCCATCGGTGGTCTGGGGCAGCGCACGGCCTGGTACTGGCCGAACGACAGCCTCCACCAGGGGCTGGCCTACCTGCTGATCGCCTTCGGCTGGGTGCTGACGACCGCTGTCATCGCGGGTGTCACCCGTACCCTGCAGAAAAACTAGCGGGCGACACGAGTTCCTGTGGCAGGTGTTCCCCGGCGATCCCGGTGTGCAGGACGGCCAAGATGCCCTGGAACACCATCCGGTCCAGAGGTCGCTTGCGCCCAGGGCGTCGGGTCCGATGCTCGATCTCGGGCAGCAGTGGCTCGATCACCGCCCACCGCTCGTCGTCGACGTTTCGTGAGGAGTTCTAAGGCCGCGGACAGGTCTTGCGCCAGGCGTCCAGGTCGTACCTCTTCTCCAGCGAGCTCAGCTTCAGCTCGGCGGACTGCTTGCAGAACCGGCGTACCGGAAGCTCGTACTCCACGTGGAACACGGCCTTGCCCGCCTCGATGAACGGGGTCAGCCGCTCGCACTCCTCGTACTCGGCGCACTGCTCGTTGACCGCGAAGTCGAAGTCCCCCACCAGCTGAGGGATCTGGTCCAGGTCGTTCTTCAGCCCCACCGACAGGCCCCGGTCGTGGGCCAGCTTCGCGATCAGCCGGTTGTAGGCGAGCTGGTCCCCGGCGGTCAGGGGGAAGCCCGTCTTGTTGGCGTAGCCGTCCATGTTGTCCGGCTCCACCGCGTCGAAGCCCTTCTCCCGGCACATGTCGATCCGCTTGGCCATCAGCGGCTCCAGCTCGGCGGTACGCCGGATGTCCAGCCAGCGCTCGCCCTCCCAGCCGTTGCCCTGGCCGAGCAGCTCCGCCGGGAACTCCCGGGCGTCCGGGCGGAATTCCTCCCACGCGCCGGTGGAGAGGTAGCAGACGGTCTTGCGCCCGGCCTTCTTCAGCTCCGCCATCTGCTCCGCGGTCGTGTGGAAGCCGTCGATGTCGAAGACGGCCGCCTTGACCGAGGTGTCGAGCCGGCCCGTGAGCTGCCACTGCCAGCTCACCCCCGGCCGGGGCTGCCAGCGCTGCCCCACCGGCGGGTCCGGGGCGATCTCGTCCGGCTCCGGCTCCGGTTCCGGGCCGGCGCACGCGGCCAGCAGCAGCAGCGGTACGAGGAGCAGCAGCCGCCGGCGGGCGGCGGAGGGCTTCATCCGGCGGCCTCCAGGGCGTACGGGAGGGTTCCCCACGGGTGGGCTCCGGTGCCCGGGACCGCGCAGTGCACTCCCGCCCTGCGCTGCCGCGCGAGGTCGGCGGCGGGCGCGCCCGGCGGGACGGCGTACACCAGGTGGCAGAACCGCTGGGCGGGGTGGTCGGCGGTCCAGGGCGGCACGGCCGCGTCCCGGTAGGCGTCCCAGGGCCCCTCGAAGGTGACCAGCAGGTCGGCGAGTTCGGCGTAGCCGGGGTGCGGGTGGACCCCGTGGTTGAGGACGAGGGTACGGGCGCCGGCCGCCCGGGCGGCGACGGCGAGCCGCCCGTAGTGGGCGAGCAGCCCCGGATCGGAGGAGGCCTGGTCGAGGAAGGCCCCGTCGGCGCCGTACCAGTCGCGGTGGCGCAGCAGGTCCTGCACCACGGCGGCATGCGGGCGGCGCCCGTAGTCGGTGTCGGTGTATCCGAGGACGGGCACCCCGGCCTCGCGCAGCCGCCCCGCGACGGCGGCGAACCGCTCGTCGGGGGCCTCGCCGGGACCGCTGGCGGGGTTGAGGACCACCGAGTGCAGCCGGCCCGCGGAGGCGATCAGCCGCTCCCAGTCCTCGGGCCGGTCGGCGGGGTGCTCGTAGAGGGGCACCAGCAGCATGACGTCCTTCTTCTCGTACGGGGCCACGTCAGCGGTGCGCCGTCGCCCGGCCGAGGCGCAGGCAGACGAGCACGCCCAGGGCGGCCGCGGCCGCGCCGGCCACCATCAGTTGGAGCAGCCGCGGCTGTCCCAGCCCCGCCAGCAGCGCGAGGCTCTGGGCGAGGGCCGCCGAGGCGCAGACCACGGCGGCGGGCCGGACCGCCCCGAAGGACTGGAGCAGCAGCCCGGTCCACATGACGGCGCCGAGCAGCAGCAGGGTCGCGCTCCGGACCCCGGTCAGGCCGGGCGCCCCGGGCCACAGCAGGGTGCCGGCCAGTCCCAGGGCCAGCAGCACCGCCAGGTAGGCGACGAGGCAGCGGGCCAGGGTGGCGAGCATCCGCAGCCGGAACTGCCCGGGCGAGCGGGCGGCGCGCAGCCCGGCCAGGCTGCCGCTGCGGAAGCGGTGCAGCAGCCATTCGGCGGGGCCCATGCTGAGGGTGAGCGCCACCGCCGAGGGGGCGGCGACGGCCTCGGCGGGGCCTCCGGCGAGCACCTCGCCCAGGGCTGCGTACAGCACGAGCAGGCCGGTGCCGAGACCGAACATCCCGTAGGGCACCGAGTCCGCGAGCCGGGGGCCGCGCGGGCCGTACTCCTCCTCGCCGCCCCGCAGCATCCGCCAGCGCACCGCTCCTTCGCCGGCGCGATGCCCGGTCCGGCCCGGGGCGCGGATCCGGCGAGCGGCGGCCCGTACTCCCTCGGCCAGGGGCAGTTCGCGTACGGCCAGCGTGCAGGCGGCGAGCAGGGACACCAGCAGCAGACCCACCCGTAACCGCAGGGGCAGGTCGGTGAAGAGCGCGAGCACGGACCCCGCGGCCATCGGGGAGAGCGCGGCCAGCAGCACCCGCTCCCGGCCGAGCACCAGGAGCACGGTGGCGGCCCCCACGTACAGGGCCTGCCCGGCGGCGAAGGCGTAGGAGAACGGCGGCCCGCCGGGCACGGTCAGCGCGGCGGCGGTGCCGAGCAGCGCGCCGGCGGGGGCGCCGACGAGCAGGGTCCGCCCGGCGGCGGCCCGGTCGCCGAGGCCCATCCAGGAGTAGGCGCGGTGGGACAGGGTCTGGTCCCACACCCAGCCGATGAGCGCGCCGGCGAGCAGGGTCAGCGTCCCGGCGGGCAGTCCGAGCCGGTCCTTGGGGCCCTCCAGCAGGGGGGCGCCCAGGACGTAGGCCAGGCCCGGCAGCGCGAAGATCGCCCCGCGCAGCAGGCAGGCGGTGAGGGAGACCTTCCAGGGGTCGGGGACGTGCTCGGGCTCCGGGAAGGCGCGGGGCACGCGTGCGTAGAGCTCCTCGGCGAGGCCGAAGGAGTCGTGGCGGCCGTAGGTGAGCCGGATGTGCTCGTCCGTCATCCCGTCGGATTCGAGGATGGCGGCGATCTCGTCGGGGTGGACGGCCGCCGCGACGAGCACGTCGAGGCGTTCGGCGAGTTCCTCCATGGGGTCGGCGGCGGTGCCGGGTTTCCCCGGCCCGCTGCGGCGGGGCCGGGGGATCGCGGGCAGGGTGTCGCCGCCGGGGACGCGCAGCCAGAGGGATCCGCTCACCACAGGCTCCCGTCCGCTGCGAGTTCCCGGTACCAGGGGTCGGCGAGCCGCTGCGTCCAGATGTCGCCCGCGGGGAGGGGCAGGACGGGTTGGCCGGCACGCTTCTCGTCGGCGAGGCCGCGGTAGATGTGCCGGAAGCCGTCCACCGACTGGTGGAGGGTGAACTTCTCGACGACCCGCTTGCGGGAGAGCCGGCCGAGCTCGGCGCGGCGTTCGTGGTCGCGCAGCAGGGCCAGGGCGGCGCGGGCCATGGTCTCCGGTTCGCGCGGCGGGACGACGAGACCGGTGTCGCCGACGGCCTCGCGGACCCCGCCGACGTCGGTGGAGACGGTGGTGCGTCCGCAGGACATGGCCTCGATGATGCTGAAGGGGAAGCCCTCGCTGATGCTGGAGAGCATGACGATGCTGCCGGCGGCGTAGGCGCGGGCGACCTCGTCGATGCGCCCCTCGTACGTGATCCCGTCGCCCACCCCCAGCTCGGCGGCGAGTTTCTCCAGCCGGAGCCGGTAGTCCTCGCAGCCGGCGGGGACGGGGCCGAACAGGCGCAGCCGCAGGGCGGGCAGTTCCTTGCGCATGAACGCGTAGGCCCGGATGAGGGTTTCGAGGTCCTTGATGGGGTCGATGCGGCCGCACCAGCTGAGGGTGGGCACCTCGGGCTCGGGTCCGGCCTCCGGGAAGGCGTGCGGGTCGACGCCGTTGTAGACGGTGCGGATCCGGTCGGAGGCGGCGCCTCCGCGCTCCTCCCAGCGGCGGTTGTACTGGTTGCAGGGGGTGATGAGGTCGGCCTGCCGGTAGCCCTCGGTGTTGAGCTCGCGGTAGAAGCCGAGCATGAGGGCCTTGACGGGCCACCGCTCGGCGGCGCGGCGGTAGCCGAGATAGCGCTCGCGCAGGTAGATGCCGTGTTCGGTGAGCAGGAAGGGCACCTGGTCGAGGTATTTGGCGGCGAGGGCCGGCAGGGTGGCGAGGCCGCTGCTGACGGCGTGCGCGACGCTGTCGGGCGGGATCCGCACGGCCAGGGGCCGCAGCGCGTGTTCCAGCAGGTCGGTGGCGGTGAGGGCGTCGTGGATGGTCGGCGCGGCGGCCGCGGTGGCCAGGCCGGGGCGCGTCCACACGTCCATGAGCAGGCGCAGAACCGATTCGGAGCGCAGGGCCGGGGCGAGCCGGCCGGCCCGGGCGAGGAGGGCGAGTTCGTGCAGGGACGCGGAGAAGTCGTGGCCGGCCGGGCCGGCTGCGGGGTCGAGCAGTGACAGCAGGAAGGTTTCGTACGTCTCGCTGAACCGGCGGTGGGCCCGGCCCCGCAGGGCGGCGCGGCGGCTGCGGCCGGGCGGCGGCCCCCACAGCGGGACGGCGGTGTGCCGGTAGACGTTGCGCGGGAGCTCCCAGGTGACCGGTTCACGGCCGGTGCCGGTCAGGGCTATGACGTTGAAGTCGACCTCCGGCATTCCGCGTACCAGCTGGTCGCACCAGGTGCTGACTCCCCCGTGGACGTGCGGATAGGTGCCTTCGGTGAGCATGGTGACATGGCGCCCATGGCTCATGCGGTGTGTCCCCCCAGGACGGAAAAGGGGCCGGCGCCCGTGGGTAGGCGGAGCGCCGGCGCTCGTGGTACCAGGCAGTGCACGTGGTACGGGTGGTGAAGGTGAGACGGGCGAACCCGGTGGTCAGCTGGGCAGCTTGAGCGTGACCGCGCTCTGGAGCAGCTCCGGGCCCGTCCAGGCGGAGCGGTTGCCGGCGTAGGCGGTGCCGAAGTCGGCGGTGCCGAGCAGGAGCTGCTTCTTGGTCCCGTTCGGCGCGGTGAGCGGGGCGATGACCCCGGAGGGCGCCTTGACGGTGACGGCGGTGCCGATCCGGTAGGCGGTCACCTTGCCGTCGGCGAGCGCCTTGTCCCAGGCCGCACGGCGGCTCAGCTCGACGCCGGTGTCCTTCATGCTCTGGTTGACGATCGGCGCGCTGGGCGCGTAGAGGCTCCGGTAGGTGTCGAGGACCTGGTCGAGGACCGGGTAGAGCGTGCGGTCCTCGGCGAGGTTGGACTGGTGGACGTAGTGCGGGCGCGGGTCGTTGGCGAGGACGTGGCGCAGGGCGGTCCGCGCCTCGGCCGGGACGATGTAGCCGAGGTACCCGGTGGCCGTGTCGAGCGGGGCCGGCAGGCAGGTGGAGGTGGCCGGGTTGTCCTCGCAGACGCCGCTGCCGCCGTCGGCGCGGCTGGTGTAGACCCAGTTGTACTCGTCGGCCATCTCCGCGTTGGTGCCCGTGTTGTAGTACACGTTCATCGGGTGGCGGGGGACGGTCAGGGCGGCGCCGACCGGGCGCTGCGCCGGTTCGCGGGAGTTGTCGCTGCCGGCCCACTTGACCCCGTTGTCGGCGAGCGCGCCCGCCAGGTTCGGGTTGTCGGTGGGCTGCTCCGGGAGGGTCTTGAGACCGGAGTGCTCGCCGGTGACGAGTTCGGTGCGGTCGGTGGTGATGCCCTTGGCCGCCGCCCAGTTGTTGTTGTCGCGGATCTGCGCGGAGATCTCCGCACGGCTCATCCAGTTGACGGCGCCGGTGGCGGTCTTCGTGCAGGTCCACGGGACCGTGGTGGTGTCCTGGACACAGCCCAGGAAGGGATGGGTGTAGGTGTGGTTCATCCAGCGGAAGTTGGCCCGGTCCGCCACCAGTTGCGCGGTCAGGGCGTCGGTTCCGCCGTTCTCCGCCTTCCACTCCTCCCCGGCGCCCGCGTTGAAGAGCAGGTCGAGCTTGAAGTTCTTGCTCTGCTGCCACTGCACCGCGTACTGCGCGTCCGCGGCGGACATCCGGATGGTGCTCTCCTTGCCCGCGCCGCCCGCACAGGCGTAGTCGCCGGGCGTGCAGTTGAGCTCCTTGCTCCAGCGGGCGTCGGGGGCGAAGACGTCGTCGACGTGGACGGCGAAGTAGTTGTGCTCCTGTCCGAGGTGGACCCCCTGGGTGAGCCAGTCGACGATGCCGCGGGCCAGCAGCCGGAACTGCTGCTGGTACCGGTTGTAGCCGAAGGTGACGACCAGTTCGCTGCGTCCGTCGTGCGCGTACTCGCCGACGAGCGAGGCCCGGCCGGAGCCGACGGGGGCGTCCAGGTAGCTGGTGTAGCCGGTCCTCGGCCGGCCCATGAACCCGTAGCTCTCCGGGACCAGGGCCGAGTTGTCCTCGAAGGCGACCTGGCCGCCGAGGTAGCCGAAGGGGCCCGCCTTGCCGGCCGCGGTGACGGCCGCCTGGGTGCCGTCCAGCTGGCCGCTGTACCCCCCGTTGTCGGTGTACTCCAGGCCCACGCCCGGGTGGGCCCAGGTGTACGCGTCGACCTGGCGGATGCCGTACGCCGTCTCGTACGCGCTCAGCGCCGCCATCTCGGCCGAGCCCTCGCCGAACGGGTTCTCGTTGGGCAGCACCACCCCCTGGTACTTGGCCCGCGGCCGGCCGTCGACCGTGTCGGCGAGGAGCGCCGCGTTGATGACCGGGCGGCCGGCGGCCCCCAGCTGGACGCGGGTGAAGGGAACCCCTGTGTCGCGGAGCTCCGCGGTGATGGCCTCGACCGAGCTGCCGCCGTCGTCGACGACGAGCACCTTCAGGTCGATGCGCGGTGTCACGGCCGCGGCCGCCGCATGGGCGGACGCGGCGGGCAGTGCCACGGACATCAGCGCCGCCGCGGCCATGGCGGCGGCAGCCCTGTTCATCCGGTTCTTGTTGACCATGTCGGCCTTTCCCCCCGCAGGCATCACTCGACTACGGCCCATGGCGGTCGGCCGGGCCGAGGAGGCTCTGTGGAAATCATGCAAAGGGACCCCACGCCCCCTTGCGAGAGTGCGTCGAGTCTCGCGGACCTCGTCAGGTCCAAAGGGCAAACCTGGAACAGAGACCACAGATGGGTGAACCTGGCGGCCTGCGCGTCGAACAACTTCCCAAACCTTCGAGTGGCGTACGGACGAGCCGCTACGCGTAGGCTCATTTCTGGCGGCCGTCGGGCCGGAATACGATCGAGACGGATGGCCGTCCACCCACTCGGCCCACAACACAAACGGAAGCGAGACTTCACCACCGTGACTGCTCTGACTCTCAGCACTGCCGGCGTGGCGACGCTGCGCGCCGACGCCCTCGTGGTCGGCGTGGCGAAGGGCCCGAAGGGCCCCGTCGTCGCCGCAGGCGCCGAGGCCGTGGACAAGGCCTACGACGGAAAGCTCGCCGCCGTGCTCGACGCACTCGGCGCCTCGGGCGCCGAGGGCGAGACCACGAAGCTGCCGGCCCCGGGCGGCCTGAAGGCCCCGGTCGTGCTGGCGGTCGGACTCGGCCCTGTCCCCGAGGAGGACGAGTCGTACGACGAGGAGGCACTGCGCCGCGCCGCCGGTGCCGCCGCCCGCGCGCTGCACGGCAGCAAGAAGGCCGCCTTCGCCCTCCCCCTCGACGACGCCTCCGCCGTCACCGCCGTCGCCGAGGGCGCGCTGCTCGGTGCGTACGCCTTCACCGCCTACCAGGGCGGCGAGAAGAAGGGCGCGGCCGCCAGGAACGGCGGACCCAAGCAGCCCCTCGCCGAGGTCGCCCTGCTGGGCGCCAAGCCGCGCGACAAGGAGCACAAGGCCGCGGTCGAGCGCGCCACGATCGTCGCGAGCGAGGTCAACATCGCCCGCGACCTGATCAACACCCCGCCGAACGACCTCACCCCCGAGGCCTTCGCCGCCGTCGCCTCCGCCACCGCGAAGGAGCACGGCATCAAGGTCCAGGTCCTGGACGAGAAGGCGCTGACCAAGGGCGGCTACGGCGGCATCATGGGCGTCGGCAAGGGCTCCGAGAACCCGCCGCGCCTGGTGAAGATCTCGTACACCCACCCCCAGGCCGAGAAGACCCTGGCCTTCGTCGGCAAGGGCATCACCTACGACTCGGGCGGCATCTCCCTCAAGCCGGCCGGCCACAACGAGACGATGAAGTGCGACATGTCCGGCGCCGCCGCCGTGTTCGCCTCCGTGGTCGCCGTGGCCCGCCTCGGCCTCCAGGTCAACGTCACCGGCTGGCTCGCGCTCGCGGAGAACATGCCGTCCGGCTCCGCCACCCGACCCGGCGACGTGCTGCGCATGTACAGCGGCAAGACCGTCGAGGTCCTGAACACCGACGCCGAGGGCCGCCTCGTCCTCGGTGACGCGCTGACCAAGGCCTCCGAGGAGAACCCGGACGCGATCGTCGACGTCGCCACCCTGACCGGCGCGATGGTCCTCGCCCTGGGCAACCGGACCTTCGGCATCATGGCCAACGACGACGCCTTCCGCACCGCGATCCACGAGATCGCCGAGGAGGTCGGCGAGGCCTCCTGGCCGATGCCGCTCCCTGCGGACCTGCGCAAGGGCATGGACTCCCCCACCGCCGACATCGCCAACATGGGCGAGCGCATGGGCGGCGGCCTGGTGGCCGGCCTCTTCCTCCAGGAGTTCGTCGGCGAGGGCATCACCTGGGCGCACCTGGACATCGCGGGCCCGGCCTTCCACGAGGGCGCCCCGTACGGCTACACCCCCAAGGGCGGCACCGGCTCGGCCGTGCGCACCCTGGTGCGCCTGGCCGAGCGTACGGCCACCGGCGACCTGGGCTGACGCGGTCCCGCGGCCCGTTCCCGGGCCGCGGTGTGAGACGTGACGCACAGCGGCCCCCTCGATACCACGTGATCGAGGGGGCCGCCGTGCTCACCCACAACGAAATCCGTAGGTTTCTACGCTTCGGTAACCCCTGCTTCAGGCAGAACGACCTGCCACAGTGCGGGCCCGGCGTCCCGCGTTCCCCCGACAAATGCGAAGATGGGTTCTCGGCAGGACAGGGCCCCCACCACAGGGCCGAAGAAACAAGCGGCCGATTACCAGCCGCCGCCCGGTCACAGAGGACCGGTGCCCGGCGCACATGCATGGAGGACGTGACGTGGCGAACGACGCCAGCACCGTTTTCGACCTAGTGATCCTCGGCGGTGGCAGTGGCGGTTACGCCGCGGCTCTGCGCGCATCCCAGCTGGGTCTGGACGTTGCCCTGATCGAGAAGAACAAGCTCGGCGGCACCTGCCTGCACAACGGCTGCATCCCCACGAAGGCTCTGCTGCACGCGGGTGAGATCGCGGACCAGGCCCGCGAGGCCGCCCAGTTCGGTGTGAAGACCTCCTTCGAGGGCATCGACATCGCGGGTGTCCACAAGTACAAGGACGAGATCATCGCGGGCCTGTACAAGGGCCTCCAGGGCCTGGTGGCCTCCCGCAAGGTGACGTACATCGAGGGTGAGGGCCGCCTTTCCTCGCCGACCTCCGTCGACGTGGACGGCCGGCGCATCCAGGGCCGCCACGTCCTGCTGGCGACCGGCTCCGTGCCGAAGTCGCTGCCGGGTCTGGTCATCGACGGCAACCGCATCATCTCCTCGGACCACGCGCTGGTCCTGGACCGCGTCCCCGAGTCGGCGATCGTGCTGGGCGGCGGCGTCATCGGCGTCGAGTTCGCCTCGGCGTGGAAGTCCTTCGGCTCCGACATCACCGTGATCGAGGGCCTCAAGCACCTCGTCCCGGTCGAGGACGAGAACAGCTCGAAGCTGCTGGAGCGCGCGTTCCGCAAGCGCGGCATCAAGTTCAACCTCGGCACCTTCTTCGACAAGGCCGAGTACACCGAGAACGGCGTCCGCGTCACCCTCGCCGACGGCAAGACCTTCGAGGCCGAGGTGCTGCTGGTCGCCGTCGGCCGCGGCCCGGTCTCCCAGGGCCTGGGCTACGAGGAGCAGGGCGTCGCGATGGACCGCGGCTACGTCCTGGTCGACGAGTACATGCAGACCAACGTGCCGACCATCTCGGCCGTCGGCGACCTCGTCCCGACCCTGCAGCTCGCGCACGTCGGCTTCGCCGAGGGCATCCTGGTCGCGGAGCGTCTGGCCGGTCTGAAGACCGTCCCGATCGACTACGACGGTGTCCCGCGCGTCACCTACTGCCACCCCGAGGTCGCGTCCGTCGGCATCACCGAGGCCAAGGCCAAGGAGATCTACGGTGCGGACAAGGTCGTGGCCCTGAAGTACAACCTTGCGGGCAACGGCAAGAGCAAGATCCTCAAGACCGCGGGCGAGATCAAGCTCGTCCAGGTCAAGGACGGTGCCGTGGTCGGCGTCCACATGGTCGGTGACCGGATGGGCGAGCAGGTCGGCGAGGCCCAGCTGATCTACAACTGGGAGGCCCTGCCGGCCGAGGTCGCGCAGCTCATCCACGCGCACCCGACCCAGAACGAGGCGATGGGCGAGGCCCACCTGGCCCTGGCCGGCAAGCCCCTGCACGCACACGACTGATCGTCACGGGCGCGACGACCACTTCCGCACTTTCGTTAGGAGCAACTGAAACCATGCCGGTTTCCGTAACCCTTCCGGCGCTCGGAGAGAGCGTGTCCGAGGGCACTGTCACCCGTTGGCTGAAGGCCGAGGGCGAGCGAGTCGAGGCCGACGAGCCGCTGCTCGAAGTCTCGACCGACAAGGTCGACACCGAGATCCCGTCCCCCGTCTCCGGCATCCTGGCCTCCATCAAGGTCGCCGAGGACGAGACCGTTGAGGTCGGCGCCGAGCTGGCCGTCATCGACGACGGCTCCGGCGCGCCTGCTGCAGCCCCGGCTGCCGAGCCGGCAGCCGCCGAGCCCGCCGCCGCCCCGGCGCCGCAGGCCCCGCAGGCCGCCCCGTCCACCGAGGTCGAGACCCCCGCCCCCGCGCCGACGGCCGAGGCGGCCGCCGGCGGCGCTTCTGCCGAGGGCACCGACGTCGTGCTCCCCGCCCTGGGCGAGTCCGTCACCGAGGGCACCGTCACCCGCTGGCTGAAGCAGGTCGGCGAGTCCGTCGAGGCCGACGAGCCGCTGCTTGAGGTCTCCACGGACAAGGTCGACACCGAGATCCCCGCGCCGGTCGCCGGCACGCTGCTGGAGATCCTGGTCGGCGAGGACGAGACCGCCGAGGTCGGCGCCCGTCTGGCCGTCATCGGCGTCGCCGGTGCCGCCCCGGCCGCCGCTCCGGCCCCGGCCGCTCCGGCTCCGGCCGCCGCTGCCCCGGCTCCGGCTGCCGCTCCGGCCCCCGCTGCCGCTCCGGCTGCTCCGGCCGCTGCTCCGGCTCCGGCCGCTGCTCCGGCTCCGGCTGCCGCTCCGGCCGCTGCTGCTCCGGCCCCGGTCCAGGCTGCCGCCCCGGTGGCCGCTCCGGCCCCGGTGACCCCGGCTCCGGCCGCTGCCGCTCCGGCTCCGGTCGCTCCGGCCGCCCCCGCCGCCCCGGCTCCGGCCGGCGACGAGGGTGCGTACGTGACCCCGCTGGTGCGCAAGCTCGCCTCGGAGTCCGGCGTCAACCTGAACACGGTCACGGGCACCGGTGTCGGCGGCCGTATCCGCAAGCAGGACGTCCTGGCCGCCGCCGAGGCCGCCAAGGCCGCCGCTGCCGCCCCGGCCCCCGCCGCCGCTGCCGCCCCGGCCGCCAAGGCTCCGGCCGCCGCGGTCTCCGAGCTGCGCGGCCAGACCGTCAAGATGACCCGCATGCGCAAGGTCATCGGCGACAACATGATGAAGGCACTGCACTCGCAGGCGCAGCTCAGCTCCGTGGTCGAGGTGGACATCACCAAGATCATGAAGCTGCGCGAGCAGGCCAAGGGTTCGTTCCTGGCCCGTGAGGGCGTCAAGCTCTCGCCGATGCCGTTCTTCGTCAAGGCCGCCGCCCAGGCGCTGAAGGCCCACGCGGTCGTCAACGCCCGGATCAACGACGACGAGGGCACCATCACCTACTTCGACTCGGAGAACATCGGCATCGCCGTGGACTCCGAGAAGGGCCTGATGACCCCGGTCATCAAGGGTGCCGGTGACCTCAACCTGGCCGGTATCGCCAAGGCGACCGCCGACCTGGCGGGCAAGGTCCGCGGCAACAAGATCACGCCGGACGAGCTGTCGGGCGCGACCTTCACCATCAGCAACACCGGTTCGCGCGGTGCGCTGTTCGACACGGTCATCGTGCCCCCGAACCAGGTCGCCATCCTGGGCATCGGTGCCACGGTCAAGCGCCCGGTGGTCCTGGAGACCCCCGAGGGCACCGTCATCGGCGTCCGCGACATGACGTACCTGACCCTGTCCTACGACCACCGCCTGGTGGACGGCGCGGACGCGGCCCGGTACCTCTCGGCCGTCAAGGCGATCCTGGAGGCCGGCGAGTTCGAGGTCGAGCTCGGCCTGTAACCAGCCTCACTGTCGGCGCCTCCGTCCGGGATACTCCCGGGCGGGGGCGCCGCCGTATTGTCTACGCATCAGGCCCGCCCACCACCGCGCACTTCCTGCCCACCCCTCAGGAGATGAAGCCCCGATGATCACCCCACCCGTCGTGCACTCGCTGCGCGAGCAGATCCGCGAGCACATCGTGGAGGGGATCGTCAGCGGGCGCTGGAAGCCCGGCGAGCGGATCGTGGAGCGGCGGATCGCCGTCGAGCTGGAGGTCAGCCAGACGCCCGTGCGCGAGGCCCTGCGCGAGCTGGAGACGCTGCGGCTGATCGAGTCGGCGCCGAACAAGGGCGTGCGCGTACGGAACCTCTCGGCGGCGGACCTGGAGGAGATCTACCCGGTCCGGGCCGGCCTGGAGCAGATCGCGGCCGAGCTGGCCGCGCCCCGGCTGGCGGCGGACTGCACGGCGCTGGAGCCGCACGTCGCGGCCCTGTGGGAGGCCGACCGGACGGAGGACGGGACCGCGCAGGTGCGGCACACCGTCGGGTTCCACCGGGAACTGGTGCGGGCGGCCGGGAACAGCGTGCTGCTGCACACGTGGGAGAGCCTGGGCATCGAGGTGTTCACCGCCCTGTCCATCCGGTGGCTGGGCACCGTCCAGAAGTCGTACGCGGAGGAGCACGCGGCCCTGGTGGAGGCCTTCCGCAATCGGGATCCGGACATCGGAGTGCTCGTGAAGCGGCATGTCCTGGGGTGCGCACCGAGGGCCTGACGGGCCGGCTTGTCCGGGTTTGCCCGGCACCGGGTGCCCGTATTGCTGGCACCCGGTGCCGACTTTCCCCGGATCGCCATTTCTTCGCCACTTTCATTTGATCGATCATCGATCAGCGATTTACAGTCATCGGCGGACCCCTACCCGGGTCCGCCGACCCTGTCCTGCCCGTCAGGGATTTCTTCACCACCTCTCCTTTGTCCGGAAGGCGGCGCACACCGATGTCCGACCCCGTAGGAAAGCTTCCGAGCGAGCTCGACCAGCTCCCGGACCGCGACACCGAGGAGACCGCCGAATGGGCGGCCTCCCTCGACGCCGTCGCCCAGGCCGCCGGTACGCGCCGCGCCGAATACCTGCTCCGCCGCACCCTCCAGCACGCCGAGGCCGCCGGCCTCGCCCTGCCGAAGCTGCTGGAGACGGACTACGTCAACACCATCCCCACCTCCGCCGAGCCCGCGTTCCCGGGTGACGAGGAGATGGAAGCCAGGATCACCGCGTGGAACCGCTGGAACGCGGCCGCCATGGTGACCCGCGGCTCCAAGTACGGCGTCGGCGGCCACATCGCCACCTTCGCCTCGGCGGCCTGGCTCTACGAGACCGGCTTCCAGCACTTCTTCCGCGGGAAGGAGGCCGACGGATCGGGCGACCAGCTCTACATCCAGGGCCACGCCTCCCCCGGCATCTACGCCCGCGCCTTCCTCGACGGGCGCATCTCCGAGCAGCAGCTCGACAACTTCCGCCAGGAGTCAGGCGGCAACGGCCTGCCGTCCTACCCGCACCCGCGGCGCCTGCCGTGGCTGTGGGAGTTCCCCACGGTCTCCATGGGCCTCGGCCCGCTGTCCGCGATCTACCAGGCGCGGTTCAACCGCTACCTGCAGAACCGGAACATCAAGGACACCTCGAACTCGCACGTCTGGGCCTTCCTCGGCGACGGCGAGATGGACGAGCCCGAGTCGACCGCCGCCCTGGCCCTGGCCTCCCGCGAGCAGCTCGACAACCTGACCTTCGTCATCAACTGCAACCTGCAGCGCCTCGACGGTCCGGTCCGCGCCAACTTCCGCGTGGTCCAGGAGCTGGAGGCCCAGTTCCGCGGCGCCGGCTGGAACGTCATCAAGTCCCTGTGGGGCTCCGCCTGGGACGAGTTGTTCCAGCTGGACACCACGGGCGCCCTGGTGCGCCGCCTGCGCGAGGTCCCGGACGCGCAGTTCCAGACGTACGCGACCCGCGACGTGGCCTACATCCGCCAGCACTTCTTCGGCGCCAACGCCGAGCTCGTGCAGCTCGCCGGCGTGCTGTCGGACGCGAAGATCGCCGAGTGCTTCCACAGCTCCCGCGGCGGCCACGAGCCCCGCAAGGTGTACGCCGCGTACAAGGCCGCCCTGGAGCACAAGGGCGCGCCGACGGTCATCCTCGCGCAGACCGTCAAGGGCTACACGCTGGGCGCCGGGTTCGAGTCGAAGAACGCGAACCACCAGATGAAGAAGCTGACGATCGACGAGTTCAAGGGCATGCGCGACCTGCTCGGACTGCCGATCCCGGACAGCGCCTTCGTCGACGGCGTGGTCCCCTACGGCCACCCCGGTGCGAACAGCCCCGAGGTGCAGTACCTGAACGAGCGGCGCGCGGCCCTCGGCGGCCCGGCCCCCGCCCGCAAGGTCCACCACGTGGCGCTGCCGGCTGCGGCCGAGCGCTCCTTCGCCCCGCTGCTCAAGGGCTCGGGCAAGCAGGAGATGGCCACCACCATGGCCTTCGTCCGCCTGGTCAAGGACCTGATGCGGGACAAGGAGACCGGCAAGCGCTGGGTGCCGATCGTCCCCGACGAGGCCCGCACCTTCGGCATGGAGTCCCTCTTCCCGTCGGCCGGCATCTACTCGCCGCTGGGCCAGACGTACGAGCCGGTCGACCGCGACCAGCTGATGTACTACAAGGAGGCCAAGGACGGCCAGATCCTCAACGAGGGGATCACCGAGGCCGGCGCCATGGCCGACTTCATCGCCGCCTGCACGTCGTACGCGACGCACGGCGAGCCGATGATCCCGTTCTACATCTTCTACTCGATGTTCGGCTGGCAGCGCACCGCCGACCAGATGTGGCAGCTCGCCGACCAGCTCGGCAAGGGCTTCATCGTCGGCGCCACCGCCGGCCGCACCACGCTGACCGGTGAGGGCCTCCAGCACGCCGACGGCCACTCGCACCTGATCGCGTCCACGAACCCGGCCTCGCTGAACTACGACCCGGCCTTCGCGTACGAGATCGCGGTGATCGTCAAGGACGGTTTGCGCCGGATGTACGGCGAGAAGCCGGAAGACGTCTTCTACTACCTGACGGTCTACAACGAGCCGAAGGTGCAGCCCGCGATGCCCGAGGGCGTCGAGGAAGGCATCATCAAGGGCCTGTACCGCTTCAACACGGCGGCCGACCTCGCCGAGGCGGCCCCGGCCGCCGACGCCCCGAAGATCCAGCTGATGGCCTCGGGTACGGCGATCCACTGGGTCCTGGAGGCGCAGCAGCTGCTCGCCGCCGACTGGAACGTGGCCGCCGACGTCTGGTCCGCCACCTCCTGGGGCGAGCTGCGGCGCGACGCGCTGGAGTGCGACGAGGCGCTGCTGCGCGGCGAGATGCGCACCCCGTACGTCACGCGCGCACTGGAGGGCGTGACGAGCCCCGTCCTCGCGGTGTCCGACTGGATGCGCCAGGTACCGGACCAGATCAGCCAGTGGGTGGAGCAGGACTACACCTCGCTCGGCACCGACGGTTTCGGCCTGTCCGACACGCGTGAGGGCGCCCGCCGCCACTTCGGTGTCGACGCCCAGTCGATCGTGGTGGCCGCGCTGGCGCAGCTCGCCCGCCGCGGTGAGGTTCCGGCGTCCTCCATCAAGGAGGCGCGCGAGCGCTACGGCCTGTAGGACACGGGCTCAACACGCCGAAGGCCGGTGTCCCACCCCCGCCAAGGGGGTCGGACACCGGCCTTTCCCCGTGTGCGCAGTGGCGGCGCGGGGGCTCACCCGTGATGCTGGAGCGGTGATGGACGAGACGGAGTTCTGGGAGATCGTCGACAGCACCCGCGAGGCGGCCGAGGGCGACCCCGAGGAACATGCCGAGCTGCTCGTCGAGCGGCTGGCGCAGCTCGACCCGGACTCCGTCCTGGACTTCGCCCGGCACTTCGAGTCCCGGTACAACCGGGCGTACACCTGGGACCTGTGGGGCGCCGCCTGGGTGCTGCTCGACGGGGCGAGCGACGACGCGTTCGACTACTTCCGCTGCTGGCTGATCGGCCAGGGCCGGGAGGTGTTCGAGGGGGCGGTGCACGATCCCGACCAGCTGGCGGACCTGCTCGGCGAGTTCGACGAGGAGATCGACGGGGACGGCGAGGAGCTGGGGTACGCGGCCGACGAGGCGTACGAGCAGCTGACCGGCGCGGTGGCCCCGGACCTCGGGATCCCCCTCCAGGCGGCGGAACCGGAGGGCACCCCGCTGGACTTCGAGAACGAAGCCGTCCTGGCGGAGCGCTTCCCCCGGCTGTGGGACCGCTTCCGGGCATAGGGCCGGCCGACCGGCCCGGGGGCTCTAGTAGTGCGTGCCGCCGTCGATGCGGATCTCCGTACCGGTGATGAAGGCGCCGTCCTCGGATCCCAGCATGGCGACGACACCGGCCACGGTCTGCGGCCCGGCGAAGCCCTGGCCGATGGCGGGGGCGAGCTTGGCGAACAGGCTCCAGTCGGTGTCCTCGGGCAGGCCCGGGCCGTTGCCGGTGGTCATGCCGCTCTCGATGGAGCCGGGCGCCACCGAGACGAAGCGCAGGCCCTGCTTGCTGTACTCGGCGGCCAGGGCGTGGGTCATGGACTGGATGCCGCCCTTGCTGGCCGCGTACGCGGACATGTAGGGGTGGGCGAAGGACGCCGAGGTGGAGCTGAAGTTCACGACGACGGGCTGGTCGCCCTCCAGCAGGGCGGGGAGCGCCTCGCGGACCATCAGGAAGGTGCCGGTGAGGTTGACCCCGATGACCTTGTTCCACAGGTCGAGCGTGGTCTGGTGGGTGTGCGCGGAGCGCAGGATGCCGGCGGCGTTGACGAGGACGTCGAGCCCGCCGAGTCCCGCGACGGCGGCGGCGACCCCGGTCCGTACCGCGGCCTCGTCGGATATGTCGAGGACCGCGGTGGTCAGCCGCTCTGCGTGGCCCGCGGCGGCGGCCGCGTCGGCGGTGCCCTTCAGCCCGGCTTCGTCGACGTCCACGGTGTGGACGCGGCCGCCCTCGGCCAGGATGCGGTGGACGGTGGCCCGGCCGATGCCGGAGCCGCCGCCGGTGATGAGGACGCGGCGTCCTTCGTAACGGTTCATGGAGCGAGCGTACCGGCGGCATGACACGTTTTGCCATACTGACAAACCATGTAATTCCAAGCGGGTCCGGGGAGTAGGCTTCCCCCGTGAGATCCCCTCGTCCGTACTCCCCCTCGCCCGGCCCCGGGGCCCAGTCGCTGACCGAGCGCCGCAAGGCCGCCACCCAGCTCGACATCGCGCGCGCGGCCTGCGCCCTGTTCGCCGAACACGGGCCCGACGGCACCACCGCCGAGGACATCGCCCACCGCGCCGGTGTCGCGCTGCGCACGTTCTACCGCTACTTCCGCAACAAGCAGGAGGCGGTGGCCCCCCTCCTCGCCACCGGGGGCGACGCCTGGCGCGCCCTGCTCGCGGAGGAGCACCCGGGCACCCCGCTCGGTGAGGCCCTGGAACGCGCGGTCACCCGCTCCCTCAGCGACCCGAGGGCGGTCGGCGAGGGCCTGGAGGTGACCCGCGGCCTGCTGCGGGCGGCTGCGTCCGACCCGGCGCTGCGGGCGGTCTGGTACCGCGTGAACCAGGACTCCGAGGAACACCTGGTCCCGGTCATCGCCCGGCTGGCGGGCCCCGCCGCGGACCCGCTCGCCGTCCGCCTTCTCGCGGCGGCGGCCACGGACGCGATCCGGGTCTCCCTGGAGGTCTGGTCCGGGACCGACACCCCGCCCACGGGCCCGGACTCCCCGGCCGAACTGGCCGTCCGCTCCCTGCGGGAGCTCACCCGCGGCATGGCGATCCTGTCCGGGCCGTGAGGACGCGGACAACGGCAGAGGCCCTGCCGCTCTCCGAGGAGAGCGGCAGGGCCTCTGTCAGGGCTTGCCCGGTTCTTAGATGTCGAAGTACATCTCGAACTCGTGCGGGTGCGGGCGCAGCGCGATCGGGGCGATCTCGTGCGTGCGCTTGTAGTCGATCCAGGTCTCGATGAGGTCCGGGGTGAAGACACCGCCGGCCAGGAGGTACTCGTGGTCCTCCTCCAGGGCCTTGAGGACGGCGTCCAGGCTGGTCGGGACCTGCGGGACGCTCGCGTGCTCGTCCGGGGAGAGCTCGTAGAGGTCCTTGTCGATCGGCTCCATCGGCTCGATCTTGTTCTTGACGCCGTCGAGGCCGGCCAGGAGCAGCGCCGAGAAGGCCAGGTACGGGTTCGACGACGGGTCCGGGGCGCGGAACTCGACGCGCTTGGCCTTCGGGTTGGAGCCCGTGATCGGGATGCGCATGGCGGCGGAGCGGTTGCGCTGCGAGTACACCATGTTGACCGGCGCCTCGAAGCCCGGCACCAGGCGGTGGTAGGAGTTCACCGTCGGGTTGGTGAAGGCCAGCAGCGACGGGGCGTGCTTGAGGATGCCGCCGATGTAGTAGCGGGCGGTGTCCGAGAGGCCCGCGTAGCCGGCCTCGTCGTAGAAGAGCGGCTCGCCGCCCTGCCACAGCGACTGGTGGACGTGCATGCCCGAACCGTTGTCACCGAAGATCGGCTTCGGCATGAAGGTCGCGGTCTTGCCGTTGCGCCAGGCGACGTTCTTCACGATGTACTTGAAGAGCATCAGGTCGTCGGCCGCGGCGAGCAGCGTGTTGAACTTGTAGTTGATCTCGGCCTGGCCGCCGGTGCCGACCTCGTGGTGCTGGCGCTCGACCTGGAGGCCCTGGGCGTCCAGCTCAAGGGAGATCTCGGCGCGCAGGTCGGCGAAGTGGTCGACCGGGGCGACCGGGAAGTAACCGCCCTTGTAGCGGACCTTGTAGCCGCGGTTGTTCTCCTCGGAGCCGGTGTTCCAGGCGCCGGCCTCGGAGTCGATGTGGTAGAAGCCCTCGTTCGCGGTGGTCGCGAAGCGCACGCTGTCGAAGATGTAGAACTCGGCCTCGGGACCGAAGAACGCCGTGTCGGCGATACCGGTGGAGGCGAGGTAGGCCTCGGCCTTCTTCGCGATGTTGCGCGGGTCGCGGCTGTAGGCCTCGCCCGTGATCGGGTCGTGGATGAAGAAGTTGATGTTGAGCGTCTTGTCCTTGCGGAACGGGTCCAGACGCGCGGTGCTGATGTCGGCACGCAGCGCCATGTCGGACTCGTGGATCGCCTGGAAGCCGCGGATCGAGGAACCGTCGAAGGCGAGCTCCTCCGCCGGGTCGAACGCCCGCGCCGGGATGGTGAAGTGCTGCATCACACCAGGCAGGTCGCAGAAGCGGACGTCGACGAACTTGACGTCGTTCTCCTCGATGTACTGCTTCACTTCGTCGGCGTTCTGGAACATCCAACTCCTCCTACTCCCGGTCCCGGGGCAGGGACGGGCTTTATAGCTCGTGGTGCGTCAGTGCGGTGCCGCACGCTGACCCGACCATAAGCAGACGGGATTTCTCAAGCATGACCCATTTGTTTCGCACAAGTTAACCAGGGTCCGGCCGGAAGGCCGCGGAGCCGCACAGGTACCGTGTTCGGGTGGACAACAGGCAAGCAATCGGATCATGGCTCTCCGGCCCCCGTGCGGCCGCCGAGGACATGGGTGTCGACCTCGGCTACCCGGGGGAGCGGCTCGGCCTGCCCCGGCAGGGCCCGGGCTCCGCGGCCCGCTTCGGGCGCCGTCTCGGCGCCGTCGCCGTCGACTGGATCGGCTGCCAGCTCATCGCGTACGGACTGATCACCGGCGGCGGTGGGACCGCGACCGGCAACTGGACCCTCGCTCTCTTCGTCGCCCTGAGCGTCCTCACGGTCGGCACCGTTGGCTTCACGCCAGGGAAGCGGCTCCTGGGGCTGCGGGTCGTCGCGGAGGGCGGGGGCCGCCTCGGCTTCGGCCGGGTGGTGCTGCGCACGCTGCTGCTCGCCCTGGTCATCCCGGCGCTGATCTGGGACCGGGACGGCCGCGGCCTGCACGACCGCCTCGCCCGGGCCGTCCAGGTGCGGATCTGAGCAAGCCGGGCGGTACGCCGCTCCGGGCAGCACGAGCAGTACGTCGCACCGTCACGTCACACGCGTCACGCACGCGCACGTCACAGGGGCGCCCCCCGAGCCGATCGGCTCGGG
>NZ_JBEZBN010000053.1:0-43475 GCF_040647115.1 Streptomyces sp. NPDC044571 | reverse complement strand
GTGCCGTTGCTGGTGTAGGTCCACAGGCCGGTGCGGAAGCCGCCGCCGTCCTCCTGGCCGTAGTCGTACAGCACACCGACGTCGGCCTTGCCGTCACCGTTGAAGTCCGCCTGGAAGGTGGAGGTGGCCTCGCCGTTCGAGGTGATGACCTGGGTACGGGAGGTACCGGTGTTGCCGTTGGTGTCGGTCGCCTCGACGGACACGATGTGCTTGCCGTCCGGGACCCGGCTGCTGTCGAAGGCGTACCCGTACGGGGCCTTCGTGAGCTTGGGGCCGACCGGCTTGCCGTCCACGTAGTACTGGACGGAGGCGACCGGGTACGTGCCGGCCGTGGTCGACGCGGACAGGTTCGCCACGCCGGAGGCGGTGGCGCCGAGTCCGCTCAGGCTGACCTTCGGCGGGGTGGCGGCCTGGAGCTTCGGCGAGATGTAGGCGCTGATGGTCTGGCCCCAGGGCGCCTGGCCAACCCGGTACGAGGTGGTCGAGTAGGTGCTGACGATGCCCTCGGGGTTGGTGCTGTGGCCCTGGTTGCCGCCGGTGACGGTCACCACGTCGCCGTTGACCGCGGTGACCATGGCGACGTGCTGGGCGTAGCCGTTGGAGTACCCGTAGACGACGGCGTCACCGACGTGCGGGGTGCTCGACTTGGTGCCGTACTTCACCCCGTACTCGTAGAAGCTGGCGGCGCCGTCCGTGAGGGTGCTCATGCCCGTGACGTTGTAGTGGGACCAGACCCAGCCCACGAAGTCGGCGCACCAGGCGTGCGACTGGCCGCCGTAGCCGTCGCAGCTGTTGTTCTGGTTGATGTTGTCGTCGTAACCACCGTTGGCGCACGGCCCGTTGCCGTTCTGGCTCTTGGCCAGGGCGGCCATCTGGTCCAGCTCCGAAGCGGCGTGTGCGGGCGCCATGCCGAGACCGGAGATCGCGGCGGCGGCGACGAGGGCGGCGAGGCCGCTCTTCAGACGGAGCGGGTTCTTGGTGCTGGACATGGAGGTCTCCTGGAATCGGGCACAGCGGTGCCCTCGCAGTGGCGTGCGGTGGTGGGAGTGCGTGGTGCGTACTTCAGTGCCGCGTACTTCAGTGCTGCGTCGAGGCGTCGACGCGTGGCATGACCCGGCGGCGCGTGGCGCGCGCCGGAAGTTCAGGGGGCGGCGACGGTGAAACCGTGCGCGGCGATGGGGGTGTCGGCCCGGGTGAGCAGCGTGCGCATCTGCTCCATGGCCGACGCGTCGCAGTGGGCGCGGACGAAGAGGTAGAGGTCCAGACCGTGCTCGGTGGGGCGGGGCCTTATGTGCTCCAGGCCGTCGGCGAGCGTGGCGTGCGCCCAGAGCAGGTCGTGGATGAGGGGAGCGGCGCCCTGGGGGGCCGGTCCGGGAAGCGTGCGGTGCAACGAGGCCTGGATGACCCGCATCCGCGGTCAGTCCCAGCCGATGACGCGCTTGTCGGCGGCGGCCGAGTCCCAGCCGATGACGGGGGCGCCGGTGGCGACCGCGTGGTACGAGTCCCAGCCGATCACGCCGGAGCCGGCGGACGGAGCGACGACGGCGGCGGCGCCGACGGAGAGCAGAGCGGTGAGGCCGGCGGCAGCGATGAGGTGCGTGGTGCGAGACATGGTGTTCCCCCGAGCATGGAGTGGTGTGGTGCGGGTGGTGCGCGCTGCTCCGGCACGGCCTTTCGGCCCTGGCCTTGGGGGGGCTTTCCTGCCCCGCCGTCCCGGTGATCAATATCTTGCTGGCCGGTCCGGACCTCGGGAAGGTGCTCGGCCTGTCACCAGGCTGCATGGCAGCTTGGTGCCTGCGTCCGGGTTGCCGCAGGGGGCCGTTTAAGATCATCTACGGGCGGTCTGACCAGCCCGTCTGTACCGAACAGCTGGGGGGCTGAGCATGCTGGAAGCACTGGGGCTCGATGGGGACGTGGAGTCCGTGTACCGGGGGATGCTGGCGGATCCGTCCGGCGGACTGGCCGAACTGGGCGCGCGTGTCGGCCTCCCGGAGGGCCGGGTACGGGACGCGTTGGACCGGCTCGTCGACCTGGACCTCCTGACCCCCTCCCGGGAGAGCTCCGGCGGACTGCGCGCCGTCAGCCCCGAGGTCGGCCTGGAACTGATCCTGCGCCGTCAGGAGGAGGAGCTGGCGCGGCGCCAGCAGGAACTCGCCGCCGGCAAGGCGGCGGCGGCCCGGGCCATCGCCGAGTACGCCGGCCTGCGGCCGAACACGGAGACCGACGGCACGGAGCGGCTGGTGGGGATGGACGCCATCCAGTCGCGGCTGGAGCTCCTGACCCGTGACCTGGCCGCGGAATGCCTCGCGATCATCCCGGGCGGCGCGCAGTCCCAGGCCAGCCTGGACGCCTCGCGCCCGCTGGACGAGCAGGCCCTGGCCCGGGGCGTCGAGTTGCGGGCCGTCTACCAGGACAGCGTCCGCAACGACCCGGCCACCCTCGGCTATGCCCAGTGGACCACCGAACGCGGCGGCCAGGTGCGCACCAGCCCTGTGCTCCCGCCGCGGCTGCTGGTCTTCGACCGTACGACCGCCGTCGTCCCGATCGACCCGGCCAACTCCCGGCTCGGCGCGCTGTGCACCACGGCGCCGGGCATCGTCGCCTCGCTGATCACTCTCTTCGAGCAGACCTGGGAGACCGCCGTACCGCTCGGCGCGGACCTCAAGCAGCCGGCGGAGGACGGGATCAGCGCCGGCGAGCGGGAGCTGCTCAAGCTGCTGGCGTCCGGGCTGACGGACGAGGTGGCGGGCAAGCGCCTCGGCGTCTCGCTGCGCACCGTCCGCCGCCAGATGGCCGGCCTGATGGAACGCCTGCACGCCACCAGCCGCTTCGAGGCCGGCCTCAAGGCGGCCCAGCGCGGCTGGCTGTGACGGTATGACGTACCCCGCGCCATGGCCCTACCGGGCGGCCTTCGCGGTGGCGTGCGCGGCGGCCGCCGCCTCCGCCGTGCCGGCGTGGGCGGCGACGCGGGCGACCGCGGTGACTCCGAGGCCTACGACGGCTGCTACGGCTGCTACGGCTGCTACGACGACTTGATCGCCGCCAGTCCCTTCGCCAGTTCCTCGGCGTTCATCACCGGACCGACCTCGACCTCGGCGTTGAACTGCTGCAGCAGGTCCCAGGTCAGCGACGGCACCTGCGAGCTGTCCTGCAGGTCGAAGACGATCCAGCAGGAGCGCACACCCTCGTGGAGTCCGAAGTAGGCCGCTTCCGGTTTGACCTTGTCCAGCAGCCTCTTCATCGCCTCGGGCAGGGCCCCGGTCGTGATGCCCTCGTTGCTGGCGGCCGTGTCCATGTGTGCCCTGAGCATGACCTTCATGCGCGGCTCCTTCCGTCACGCCCACCCTCGGGGCGGGACGGGGGCACAGCAACATTTGCGCCCCCGTCCGGGCAGGGCGCTCCTAGCGCGTCACGCCCTGGATGTGGAAGTTGAAGTCCGTGTGCCCGAGGGTGCCCATCAGGCGGAGCCAGATCGGCAGCAGCATCTCGGTGCCGCGGGCCGTCTCGATCCCGCCCAGGTCGAGGACGGCCGCCTCCGGCCAGCCGAAGGAGTGCAGCAGCTCCCGTACGTTCTTCTTGGCCTCGGCGTCCTCGCCCGACAGGAACACGTGGTGCTCGCCCGCCACCCGGGCCGGGTCGACCATGACCTGGCAGTTCATGGTGTTCAGCGTCTTGACCACCCGCAGGCCGGGGAAGGTGCGCTGGATCAGCTCGCCCAGGCTGTCCTTGTCCACCGGGTCCAGGGTGGGAGGGAAGCCGTGCGAGAAGTCCAGCGGGTTCGCGATGTCGATGAGGATCTTGCCGTCCAGGTGCGCGGCGTCCGCCTCCGTCAGGGCCGCGATGCTCACCTGCCCGGCCGTCGCGTTGACGAGTGTGTCGCCCCGCCGGGCGGCCTCCGGGAAGGCGGCGAGGCCGGCCTGCGGGTTGGCCCGCTGCCAATCGGCGAAGTCGGCACGGGCGCGGGTGGCCCCGGGGTCCCGGGTGCCGATGACCACCTCGTGGCCCAGGGAGACGAGGCGGGCGGCCACCGTACGGCCGACGATGCCGGTGCCGAGGACTGCGTAGCGCATGACCATTCCATTCGGATCGAGGGGAAGGACCGACCACAACCAACCACCCCGTACGGTATGCCTAGTCGAGGATGCCGATGTCGTGGAAGAACTCGTATCGGCCGGGATCGTCCGGAAGGAACCAGTGCAGCCCTTCCTCCAGGAAGACGGCCACCAGGTTCACGGCGATCACCAGTCCCAGGAACCACAGGGCGAACAGGCCCACGGTCCGGTACCACCCCGGCCCCGTCGCCGGAATGGCCCTGTCCGCCGTCGTGTGGGCGTAGGCGAGCACCACGCCGATCGCCACCACCGACACCTGGAAGAGGATCCACGCCCACACGTACAGGTGGAGTCCGAGCACCTCGCTGCCGTACCCCTTGGCCCCGGGCAGGACGTGCAGCATGGTCTGCCGCCACGAGGCGAAGGATCCCGCGATCAGCGCGACCAGGGCCAGGCCCCAGCCCGTCATGTAGTCGCGGCCCGTCACCGCCCCGTCGGAGAGCGCCGTCCGCACGATGTACGCGGCGCCCGTCGCCGCCAGCAGCATGAACATCCGCTGCACGAGGCAGAGCGGGCAGGGGTACTCCCACAGGGCGAACTGGTAGAAGAGCCCGCCGCAGACGACGCCCGTCCAGCCGATGGCGAAGAAGCAGGCGAACCAGAACTGGACCCGCCCCAGCAGGCCGCCCTCCAGCGGGGTCTCCGGAACGATGCTGTGCATCACGGCCATGGTCAGTAGCTCAGGGTCAGGGCGAGGCTGCCGGTGATGTGGTGTGCCGTCAGCAGGAGCACGACGAAGAGCAGGATCCACCAGGCGGCGAGCACGACGGTCCGGGACGACTCCCGGTACAGGGCGATCAGTGTGGCGAGGAGCCCGCCGAAGATGAGGGTGTCCATGGCGCGGACCGTACCGACGCACGGCCACGCACCCGTCGAGGCGCGCCCCCGATCCGCATGGGTTACGTCGGTTGCCCGGTCAGCCGCTGCGCCGCCGGCGCCGGGGACCCCGTCGGCTGCGGGCGGCTCCCGCCCCGCCCCGGGCCCGGTCGTCCAGGGCGATCCACAGCCTGACCTCCGTGCCGCCGAGCACCGAACGGCCGATCCGCACGTCGCCGCCGGTCGATTCCGCGACCCGGCGCACGATGTCGAGGCCGAGGCCCGTCGAGCCGTCGCGGGCGCCGTCGTTGCCCCTGCGCAGGGCCGCGTCCGGGTCGGCGATGCCCGGTCCCCCGTCCGAGACGAGCACGATGACCGCGTCCCCCGCGTCGTGGACGTCCACCGCGAAGCGGGTGCCCTCGGGGGTGTGCCGGAAGACGTTGCCGAGCAGGGCGTCGAGGGCGGCGGCCAGTTCCGGCCGGGCCACGGGGATCCGTACCGTGCGGTCCACCCCGGCGAGCCGGACCTCGCGGCCCTCGTCCTCCGCGAGCGCCGACCAGAACGCCATGCGGTCGCGGATCACCTCCGAGGCGTCGCAGCCGACGCCGGTGACGCCCTGGGAGGCGGGGCGCTGCTCCCGGGCCGTACGGATGATCGTGTCGACCTCCCGTTCCAGCTGCTCCACCGCCGCCCGCGTCTGGTCGGCGGCCGGTCCCTCCCCGAGGGAGGCCGCGTTGAGCCGCAGCACCGTCAGCGGCGTCCGCAGCCGGTGCGAGAGGTCGGCGGCCAGCTCCCGCTCGTTGGCCAGGAGTTCGACCACCTGGTCCGCCATCGCGTTGAACGCGACGGCCGCCGAGCGCAGTTCCTTCGGCCCGGCCTCCGGCACCCGCGCCCCGAGCCGGCCGTCGCCCAGCTGGTGGGCGGCGTCCGCGAGCCGCTCGGCCGGCCGCACCAGCCGGGCCCCCAGCCGGTCGGCGACCGCCACCGAGCCCACGATCAGGGCCAGGCCGACGCCCGCGAGGATCACCCAGGCGGTCGCGACGCCGTTGCTGACCTCGCTCTCCGGTACGAAGATCTCCACCACCGCGATGTCTCCGGAGCCGAGGGCGGTCGGCTGGAGCAGCGCGGAACCGCCGCCCGCGACCGAGACCGTCATGGCCCGCCCGATCCGCCGGGTCTGCTCCACGGCGTGCGGGCCGGCCCAGCCCGCGCCGATCTCCACCGCCACCTTGCCGTCCATCGGGGGCACGTGCACGGCCATCCGCTGGGCCGCGCCCATCTGCGTGGACTCCACGGCCTTGCGCAGCTGCACGGGGTCGGTGGTGATGGACAGGGTCGGCCCGATGGTGGCGGCCTGCCGCTCGGCGTTGGAGAAGGCCCGGTCGCTGGCCATTTCCTGGACGACCAGCCCGAGCGGTACGGCGAAGGCCACGACCACCATGGCGGTGACCGCGAGGCACACCTTGACCAGGGCCCATCTCACTGCGCTCTCCTCACCGGGGCGGCTCCAGCTTGACCCCGACCCCCCGCAGCGTGTGCAGGTAGCGCGGGCTGGCGGCGGTCTCGCCGAGCTTGCGGCGCAGCCAGGACAGGTGCACGTCGATGGTCTGGTCGTCGCCGTACGACTGCTGCCACACCTCGGCCAGCAGCTCGCGCCGCGCGACGACCACCCCGGGCCGCCCGGCGAGGAAGGCCAGCAGGTCGAACTCCCGCCGGGTCAGGTCCAGTACGGCCCCGTCCAGCTCGGCCTGCCGCCGCAGCGGGTCGATGGCCAGCCCGCCCACGCGCAGCACTCGCGAGGGCGGCTCGGCCCCGGCGGCGGAGCGGACCCGGCGCAGGACGGCCGCCATCCGGGCGGACAGGTGCTCCACGGAGAACGGCTTGGTCAGGTAGTCGTCTGCGCCGTCGTTGAGCAGCCGGACGATCTCGGCCTCGTCGTCGCGGGCGGTGGCGATGATCACGGGCACGTCGGTGATGCCGCGCAGCATCTTCAGCGCCTCCGACCCGTCCAGGTCGGGCAGCCCGAGGTCCAGGATGACCACGTCGAACCGGTGGTGTGCGACCTCGCGCAGGGCCTCCAGGGCCGTGCCGACGCTGCGCACGGCATGCGAGGCGTCGGTGAGGTGCCGGATCAGGGCGGATCGTACGAACTGGTCGTCCTCGACCACGAGCACACTTGCCATGGCCCGCACCGTAGTCCATTCGGGGGACCGGGCGGGGTGTCGGCCGGTCCCTGGGACGCGTGGTGCAGTATGTGCGCTGATGCACCGAGCACTTGTACATGCTTTCGCCTGGACGCTGGCGACCGGGGCGGCGGTGACGCTGTCCTGGTGGGGCGTGCACACGGTCATGTCCGGCACCGCCTACGATCCCCCGCTGGCGGTGCCGCTGGCCACGCAGCCGCTGTCCTCCTCCACGCAGCGCCCCTCCCCGCCGGACGCGCCGTCCCCCTCCGCCTCGCCGTCCGAGAGCCCGGCCCCGTCCTCCTCGGCGTCCCCGTCGGTGGACCCCTCCCCCGCCAAGTCCGCGCCGAAGGCGGCGGCACCGGCCACGCGCCCGGCCGGGCAGCCGCCGGCGGGGGATCCGGGCCGGGTCAAGGGCTATACGGTCTCGGGCGGCCGGGTCGTCTTCGACCTCGGGACCTCCTCGTCCGAGCTGGTCTCGGCGACCCCGGCGGCGGGCTGGCGAATGCAGGTGTGGAAGCAGGACTTCTGGATCCGGGTCACCTTCACCCTCGACAACCGCGAGGTGTCGGTGTTCTGCACCTGGCACGACCACCCGCCGACGGTGGAGATCGTCGACCCCTGAGCCGGATCTGCGGTGCCTAGTGCTGTGGCCGGGAAGGTTTGCCGGGTCGCGTTGTCCGGTGCGGTGCATCGCAAGGCGGAGGCCCGCGGCTCGTACTGGACGTACTTGCGCGGTCCGACAACGCCGCGAGGTGCCGTGCCGGGCGGCGCGACCCGGTGGACCTTTCCGGCCACAGCACTAGCGGAACACCGACGGCGGAGGCTCGGGCGAGGCCACTGCCGAGGCGTCCGCGACCGCCGCCGCGCCGCCCGTGAAGTCCGCGAGGGCCCGGCCGTGCTCGACCCGGCCGGGGTGCGGGTCGCTCGCCACCCGGCGGGTGAACTCGGCCACCGGAAGCTCCCGGTCCGCGGCCACCAGCACGGCGTTGCCGAAGCGTTTCCCCCGCCACACCACCGGGTCGGCGGCCAGCGCCAGGTGGGCGAAGCGGGAGGCGGCCGTGGCGATCTGGCCGCGCAGGTGCGCCAGCGGCGGGCCGTCCGCGAGGTTGGCCACATACCACCCGCCGGGTGCGAGGGCCCGGCGTACGTCGTCCAGGAACTCCGCGCTGGTCAGGTGCGCGGGGGTGCGCGCCCCGCTGAACACGTCGGCGATCACCAGGTCCGCCCAGCCGTCCGGCACCTTGGCGAGCCCCGCGCGCGCGTCCACCGCCCGGACCCGGACCCGCGCCTGCTGGTCCAGCGGCAGGTGTTCCCGTACGAAGGCCACCAGGGCGGCGTCGATCTCCACCACCTGCTGGGTCGAGCGGGGGCGGGTGGCTGCCGTGTAGCGGGCGAGGGTGAAGGCGCCACCACCCAGGTGCACCACGTTCAGCGGCTGCCGGGCGGGCGCGACGAGGTCGATCAGGTGCCCGATCCGCCGCTGGTAGGCGAAGTCCAGGTGGCGCGGATCGGCCAGGTCCACGTGCGACTGCGGAGCGCCGTCGATCAGCAGGGTCCAGGCGTCGGCACGCTCACGGTCCGGGAGCAGTTCGGCCCGGCCGCCGTCCACTTCTCCGACGACCGCCTCGGCGGCCCCCCGCCGTTGCTGCTGCTTGCCTTTTCCCCTGCCTGCCACCATCCCATTGTCACCGGTCAGGGGCCCGCCGCCGTCAGCGGCAGTTGTCCGCGGCCTCGATCAGGCGGGCCGCCTCGCCGAGCGCGGCGCGCAGCACCTCCGGGTCGGTGACCGGCCCGACGGCCTCGGGCGGGAGCAGCCAGCCGGTGGCGCCCGCGGAGGGCGAGACGTCCCCGAAGCGCATGCCGCGCCCGTTGGTCTGCGTACACGCACTGCCCGGCAGGTCCCAGGCGTCCGCGGTGCCGGGCGGGACGAGGAAGCCGAGGGTGCCGCCGGAGCCGTCGTGCAGGACCGGGCCGACCCCGCCGGCCGGACTCGCGGCGCGGCGGATGATGTCCACGGCCTCCAGCCCCTGCCGGGCGGGCACGGTCACCAGGTCCGGTGCGTCGGCGGCCACCACCGGGAGGATCGGGACGAGCGGGACAGGGGGCGCGCCCGGTGCGGGCGCGGTGTTCGTTCCAGTGCTCTCCATGCCGCCCTCCGCCATCGGGACCTCCTTCATCCACGTACGGACAGGGCGGGAGTCGCCTCCCGCCCCCATCCCTTCAACGCACGGGAACGTCAACGGGTGCGGCGCCAAGACGCTGCAAAGGATGGCACTTCATGGCGGATCGTGGGTGAGATATCCGTTTTGTAGGCAAACACCGCCTCAAGAGGCCTGCTCGGGCGGTACGTTCATGCGCGCCGGACCCAGGTCGTCACAGGACCGGCGGTGCGTCCCTTGCCAGAGAGGTCACGTCCATGGCGGCGTTCCCCCACTCACCCAACCAGACGTTCCGGCGGCTGCGCGGCCAGCACTCCCCGGCCGAGTTCGCCGCCCTGGTGCGCCGGGCGGCGAAGGAGATCGGAGAAACGGTTTCCTGCGACGCCCGCTACATCGGCCGGGTCGAGTCCGGCGAGATCCGCTGTCCCAATTACGCCTACGAGCGGGTCTTCAGCCACATGTTCCCGGGCCGGGCCCTGGCCGACCTGGGATTCTCCCCGCGCGAGGCGGTCCGGGGCCGCTCCGCGCAGCGCCACCCCACCCCACCCAAGGAGAGCGACGTGCTGCGTCGCGCGTTCATGGCGGGCGGCTCCGCGACCGTGGCGGCCGCGACGCTCGGCCTCACCCTGCCCGGCGACACCCGCCGGGCGCCCTCCCGAGCCGGCGAGGCCGAGGCCGCCGCCGTCGAGGACGCCGTACGCCGGATCCGGCTGCTGGACGACCGGCACGGGGCCGACGCCCTGTACCGCAGGGCGGCCGAACCCCTGCGCACCGCCTATGCGTTGCTCGACGCGGGCACCTCGCGGCAGTCCACCGAGGACCGGTTGCACGCGGGCGCGGGCGAACTGGCCGTCTCCGTGGGCTGGCTGGCCCACGACTCCGGCCGTTTCGACGACGCCCGCTCCCACTACGCGGAGGCACTGGCCACGGCCCGGGTCTCGGGGAACGCGGGCCTGGAGGCGCACGCCTTCAGCAACATGGCGTTCCTGGCCCGGGACTGCGGGCGCCCGCGCGAGTCGGTACGGGCGGCCCAGGCGGGCCGCCGCGCCGCCCGCTCCCTCGGTTCCCCGCGGCTGCTGTCCCTGCTGGCCCTGCGGGAGGCCGGCGGCTGGGCCGGGCTCGGTGACCGCAAGGCCTGCGAGGAGGCGCTGAACCGCGCGCACACGGAGTTCTCCCGGGGCCCGGCGACCGCCGACCCGGAGTGGATGTCCTTCTTCGGCGAGGCCGAGCTGGAATCGCTGGAGTCGCGGTGCTGGGCGGCCCTCGGGGAGCATGCCCGTGCGGCCCGGCACGCCCGTCGCGCGGCGGACCTCCAGGATCCGCACTTCGCCCGGAACGTGGCCCTCTACACCGCCGAGCTCGCGGACAACCTGGCTCGCGCCGGCGCCCCCGACGAGGCGGCCTGGGCCGGCGGCCGGGTCATGGACCTGCTCACCGAGGTCCAGTCGACGCGGATCCGCTCGATGCTGTCGGAGACGGCCCGCACCCTGGTCCCCCACCAGCGCAGCCCCCGCGTGGGCGCCTTCCTGACCCGCCACGCCTCGGCCTGACCCGAAGGCCCGGCCCTAAGGCCCGGCCCTAAGGCCCGGCCCTAAGGCCCGGCCCCGGCGGCCGGGCCGGTGGCGGCGGGGCGGCGCGCTACGCGTCCAGGTCCAGGTGGCCCGTGTCGTTCCAGCGCTCCAGCGCCGGGGCGCCGTACGCCCATCCCAGCACCGACAGGGAGGTCGGGTCGAGCCGGATGCGGGCCCCGAAGGAGGCCTCCAGGCCGAGCCAGCGCGCGGCCAGGGTGCGCAGGATGTGGCCGTGCGCGAAGACCAGCACGTCGCGCTCCGCCGAGCGGGCCCAGGCGACGACCTCGTCCGCGCGGGCGGCGACATCGGCGACGGACTCCCCGCCCGGCACGCCGTCGCGCCAGATCAGCCAGCCGGGGCGGACCGCCTGGATCTCGGCCGGGGTCATGCCCTCGTACTCGCCGTAGTCCCACTCCATCAGCGCGTCCCACGGCTCCGCCCGGACGCCGAAGCCGGCCAGCTCGCAGCTCTCGCTCGCGCGGGCCAGCGGGCTGGTGCGGACCTCCACGCCCGGCAGCCCCCGCCACGGGTGCCGGGCGAGCCGCTCGCCGAGCAGCTTCGCGCCCTGCCTGCCCTCCTCCAGCATGGGCACGTCCGTCCGCCCGGTGTGCTTGCCGAGGCGGGACCACGCCGTCTGGCCGTGCCGGGCCAGGAGGATGCGGGGGGCCATGCGTTTTCTCCGGTTCTGAGAAGTTCATTCCGATTCATGTCATGACATCGTCCGACCATCATCCATCAGATGAACACCAGGCGGCCGAAGCAACCCATCCGGTCGAACAGCCGTCTTACGCCGTATGACTAACCGGCAGAAGCCCACCCGCTGGTGGGCCGAACTGCTGCTCCTGGGGCTCGTCTACGGCGCGTACTCCGGCGGCAGGCTCCTCGCCCGCGGCGACGTCCACCTCGCCGTCGACCACGGACTCGCGATCCTGCGGGCCGAGGAGTTGCTCCACATCGACTTCGAACGCCCCCTCAACCGGCTGTTCTCGCACCACGGACCGCTCGGCATACCCGCCGACTTCGTCTACGCCTCCCTGCACTACCTCGTCACCCCGGCCGTGCTGGTCTGGCTCTACCTGCGCCGCCCACAGCACTACCGGGCGGCCCGCAGCTGGCTGGTGGTGTCCACCCTGCTCGGGCTCGTCGGGTTCGCGCTGATGCCCACCTGCCCGCCCCGGCTGCTCGACGCGGCGCACGGGTTCACCGACACCATGGCCCAGTACAGCCCGTACGGCTGGTGGGGCGCCGAGGCCAGTGCCCCGCGCGGGCTCGGCGGGCTCACCAACCAGTACGCGGCCATGCCGAGCCTGCACGTCGGCTGGGCCCTGTGGTGCGGGATCCTGCTGTGGCGGCACGGGCGCCACCCGCTGCTGCGGGCGCTCGGCATCGCCTACCCCGCCCTCACGACGCTCGTGGTGATGGGCACGGCGAACCACTACTTCCTCGACGCGGTCGCGGGGGCCGCCGTCATGGGCCTCGGGTACGCCCTCGCACGCCGCCCGTCCGCCGGAGCCGCGGCCGCCCGGCCCACCGGACCGGCCGCCGGGACCGCCGCATCGGCCGCCGAGTCCGCCGGTTTCCGCAGGAAGACCACGATTGTCAGTGGCGGATGGGACACTTCCGCCCGTGAGCTCCTACCCGCCCAGCGGCCCGCCTCCGACGACGACTCTGCGGCAGCGGCTCGCTGACCTGCGCGGCCCCGCCGTGCCGCCCCGTCCGCTCGACGCCCGTGCGATCGCGGCGCTCGCCGCCAACCCCGGCTGCCGCAGACGCGCCCTCCTGGACGGCGCCGGTGTGGACAAGAACGCACTGGCCTCGGCGCTCGGCTCGCCCGCAGCCTTCGGCCAGTCGCAGTTCGCCATCGTCCGCGGGAACTCCTTCGAGGCGAAGGTCAAGGGTGACGGCGGAGCCGAGCTGCTGCGGCTGGTCCACGAGCACCTGGGCACGGGAGCCGCCGAGCCGCCCGGCCCTGGCGCCCTGGTCCCCGATCTCACCGCCGCCGGGCCCGAGGGCCGCGCCGCACGCACCGCGCTCGCGCTGCGCGAGGCCACGGCCGCGGGGGCCTGGACCCTGCTGGACCATCCGATGCTGGCCCTGGAGGTCGCGGGCACTCCGGCGTACCTGGAACCCGACGCCGTCGTGGTGCATCCCGACGGCCGCTGGACCGTCGTGGAGATCAAGTCGTTCCCGCTGCTCGACGGCGCGGCCGACCCCGCGAAGGTCGGCGCCGCCGCCCGGCAGGCCGCCGTGTACGTCCTCGCCCTGGAGAAGACCGCCGCGAAGGTCCCCGACGCCGAGGTCGGGCACACCGTCCTGCTCGTCTGCCCCAAGGACTTCTCCAACCAGCCCGCCGCCGCACCCGTGGACATCCGCCGGGAGCGCGCGGTCACCCGGCGCCAGCTGCGCCGGCTGACCGGAGTGGAGGAGCTGGCCGCGGCCCTGCCCGAGGGGCTCGGCTTCGATCCCGCACGGCCCGCCGAGGAGCTGGCCGAGGCGGTCGCGGCCGTCCCCGCCGCCTACGCCCCCGAATGCCTGGCCGCCTGCGAGCTGGCCTTCCACTGCCGTGAGCGGGCCCGCGCCGCCGACGAGGTGAGCGCGCTCGGCCGTTCCGTACGCGGGGAGCTGGGCGCCCTCACCACCGTCGAGCAGGCCCTCGCGGCCGCCGCCGGGGCCGGCTCCCCCGAGGACCCGACCGCGGCCGCGCTCCAGCGGGCGGCGCGGCTGCGCGCCGAGGCCCTGGAGGCGAGCGCATGTCGCTGTTGAGCACCCTCGCCCGACTGGAGGCCGTCAGGGCGGGCCGGGCCCGGCCGCTCGCGACCGTACGGCACCGGCATCTGAGCGAGCGCCCGCTGGTCTTCGTACCGCTGACCACGGCAGGCGAGACCGGGGCTCCGCTGGGCGCCCTGGTCGGCACCGATCCGGGCGAGCCGCGGCTGCTGGTGGTTCCGCAGCCGCGCGACCGGGACCTGCGCTGGGCGTTCCTGGCGGACCTGGCCGACCTGGTGCTGCCGTACGTGGAGGCGTACGCGGACGAGGTCGAGTACGTGGAGCGGACCGAGACCGACCCGGAGACCGGGGCGCGGAGCAAGGTCGAGGCCGAGCTGTGCCTGGACGCCCCGCAGCTCATCGTGCCGAGCCGGGCGGGCATCGAGTACGTACGGCTGCTGGGGCGGTCGATGCGGTTTCGCCGGACGGCGGAGGAGGATCCGGAGAACCCGTATCCGGCGCCCGCCCGGGTGCCGCTGCTGGGCCGCTGGCTCACCCACCTCGGGGAGCGGGCCCGGGTCCCGGGGGCGTCGATGCTGCTGGCGGCGACGGACCTGCTGGGCCGGCACTGGGCGACCGGCCAGAGCAACCTGGAGGACCAGCACCTGGGCGCGCTGCTGGCGTGGATAGCCCCGCCGGAGGGGGAGACGGGCGCGGAGGCCGCCCTGCGGGCCGAGCTGGAGCGCGACCGGGACGGCCAGCTGCTGGTCCCGCCCGCGGGCCCGGCCACCGACCCGGCCTTCGACAACAGGCTGCTGGCCCCGGCGATGGCCCGCTACGACGCCGCGCGGGCCGACGGGCCGCCCGACGCCCGGGCGCTCGCGCGCGCCGAGGACGGAGTGCGGGCGCTCGTGGAGCGGCAGATGCGGCCGACCTGGGACGCGGTGTGGCGGTCCCTGGAACTGCTGCGCGCGCTGCCGGCCGGGGAGCGGGCCGAGGAGCGCTGGACCCGCGACCGCTGGTCCTACACCGGCCACCGGGACCGGGTCCGGGCGGGCGAGCCGCCGCAGCCGCGCCGCGACGACGCGGTGACCGCGGCCCAGAAGCTGGCCACCCGGGAGACCGAGCAGGTCCGGCTCGACGCGCAGGAGGCACTGGACGACCCGCTGGTGATGGCGGGCCGGCGCCTTGCGGGCGAGGCGTTCGCGGGCGAGGTCACCGAGGTGCTGATGGAGTGGACCGAATCCAAGCGGCCCAGCCCCAGGCCGCTGGTCACGGTGGCCACGGAGGACCGGCCGCAGCTCGCCGAGGACCATGGCGACCGCGGCCCGAAGGTGTTCCGCTCCCTGGACGGGCGCCCGCAGAGCGCGCAGTTCGTACGCTGGGAGGACGACGGGCGGCTGGTGCTGCGGCTGCTCGACAAGATGGGCCGGGGCAGGGAGCCGGAGCCGGGCTCGGTGCCGGAGAAGGGCGACCGGGTGTGCTGGACGCTGTTCGAGCACGACGCCCGCGGCGGCCCGAAACTCCCGGAGCCGGAGCGGACCCCGTGGACCCACGGCGGCCCGCCGGGATCCGGGCCGGCCGCCGCTCCGCTGCCCGACGCCGTGACCGACGAGGACCTCCTGTGAGCACCGTTTTCGATCCGGGCACCGCCGCCGCCGAGGCGACCGCCGCCATCCTGCGCGACACGCTCCACGGCACCGAGCGGGGCGTGGTCGTCGACTCCCCGCCGGGCGCCGGGAAGTCCACGCTGGTGGTGCGGGCCGCCCGGGAGCTGGCCGCGGCGGGGCGGCGGCTGATGGTCGTGGCGCAGACCAACGCCCAGGTCGACGACCTGGTGCTGCGGCTCGCCGACAAGGACCCGGAGCTGAGGGTCGGCCGCCTGCACAGCAGCGACGGGGACGCGTACGACCCGGCGCTGCGCGCGCTGCCCTCGGTGACGCTCTCGGCCAAGCCGGCGGATCTCGCCGAGCTGCCGGTGACCATTTCGACGGCGGCGAAGTGGGCGTACGTCAAGGACGCCGAGCCCTGGGAGCACGCCATCGTCGACGAGGCGTACCAGATGCGCTCCGACGCGCTGCTGGCCGTGGCGGGCCTGTTCGAGCGGGCCCTGTTCGTCGGGGACCCGGGGCAGCTGGACCCCTTCAGCGTGGTCGGCGCGGAGCAGTGGGCCGGGCTGTCCTACGACCCTTCGGCCTCGGCCGTGTCCACCCTGCTGGCACACAACCCGCAGCTGCCGCAGCACCGGCTGCCCGTGTCCTGGCGGCTCCCGGCGACGGCCGCGCCGCTGGTGTCGCGCGCCTTCTACCCGTACACGCAGTTCCGCAGCGGCACCGGGCCGGGCGAGCGGCGGCTCGCCTTCGGGGTGCCCTCGGACGGGAGCGGCCCGGACCGGGTCCTGGACGAGGCCGCCGAATCGGGCTGGGGGCTGCTGGAACTGCCGGCCCGGCACACCCCGCGCACGGACCCGGAGGCGGTGCGGGGGGTGGCCCTGGTGGTGCGGCGCGCGCTGGACCGCGGGGCGGTGACCACGGACGAGCAGTCGGCGGTCCCGGGTGCGCTGACGGCGGACCGGATCGCGGTCGGGACCGCCCATCGCGACCAGGCGGCCGCGGTCCGCGCGGCGCTCGCCTCGCTCGGGGTCCGGGGGGTCACGGTGGACACCGCGAACCGGCTCCAGGGCCGGGAGTACGACCTGACGGTGGTGCTGCATCCGCTGTCCGGGCGCCCGGACGCGACGGCCTTCCACCTGGAGACGGGCCGGCTGTGCGTGCTGGCCTCGCGGCACCGGCACGCCTGCGTGGTGGTGGCGCGGGCGGGGATAGCGGAGCTGCTGGACGAGCATCCGTCCACGGAACCGGTGCAGTTGGGGGTGACGGTGAAGTTCCCCGACGGCTGGGAGGCCAACCACTCGGTGCTGGCGCACCTGGCGGAGCACCGGGTGGTCTGGCGGCCCTGAGTCACCTCTTGCGCTGGATGCCCCTGCGTTCGCGGAGCAGCTCGCCCACTTCGGCGAAGGTGCGCAGCTGCTCCGGGTCGAGCAGGTCGATCAGGTGGCGGCGTACGGACTCCACGTGCAGGGGGGCCGCGGTCATGATCGCCTCCACCCCCGCTTCGGTGAGGACCACCTCGGCGCCGCGGCCGTCGGTGGCGACCTCCTCGCGGCGGACGATGCCGCGCTGCTCCATGCGGGTGAGCTGGTGGGAGAGGCGGCTGCGGGACCACTGCATGTGTCCGGCGAGGGTGCTGATGCGCAGGCGGTGGCCGTCGGTGGAGCCGAGCACCGACAACACGTCGTAGTCGGCCTCCGAAAGGCCGCTGTCCTGGTTGAGGTCGCGGGCTATGTCGGCGTTGACGAGCGGGAACATCCGCCGCCACGCGTACCAGGCGTCCTGTTCGGCGGGGGTGAGCCAGCGGGGCCCGGGAGCGGTCATGTGCTCACCCTAACCGAGTGGATGACACATCACCTACCTGGTTGACATGTCACCTAGTGACGCGCTTCCATGGCTGACACGTCAACAAAGGAGCTCGGCATGACCGCCATGACCACCACGCCCGACCTGACCGCATCCGGGACGCCGCGCCTGCTCGTCCTCTCCGCCTCCGTCCGCCCCACCTCCGCCGCCCGCCCGGTCGCCGACTGGGTCGCCGGGCAGGCGCGCGCCCGCGGCGGCTTCGAGGTGGTCGAGGTGGACCTCGGCGAGCTGGCCCTGCCGTTCCTGGACGAGCCGGAGTACGCCTCCAGCGGGATCTACACCCACCAGCACACGCGCGACTGGAGCGCGGTGGTCGACGCCGCCGACGCCTTCCTCTTCGTCCTGCCGATGTACAACGCCGGCTTCACCGCCCCGTTCAAGAACGCCCTCGACTTCCTCTACCGGGAGTGGCAGGGCAAGCCGGTGGGCCTGGTCAGCTACAGCGGGGGCCCCTCCGGCGGCGCTCCGGCCGCGGAGATGCTCCGGCCGGTGCTCGACCGGATCGGCATGCTGCCGGCGGAGCGGTCGGTGGCGATCCCCTTCATCGGCGAGCTGGTCGACGGCGGGGCCGGGGGGTTCCGGGCGCCGGAGGGCCTGGCGCAGGAGCTGGCGGGCGTACTGGACGAGGTGGCGGCGAAGGCGGCGGTCACGGCGTGAGGCGAGGCCCTCTTGCACGGCGTTGGACAATGGAGGGTGGCCCGGAAGGAACCCGAACGCGCAGCAGGAGGACACGCATGGCAGAGCCCGAGCGGACCGAGCGGAGGCTGCGGCCCGCGCCGCTGCTCTTCGAACCCTCGGAGGCGGCCGCGGATCCGGAGCACTTCTTCGACCTGGAGTCGATCGAGGACCCGCGGGAGCTGCTGGCCCGGGCCACTGAGCTGACGCTCGCCTTCAGGGCGGCGCAGGAGCGGGCGATGGAGTTCCAGGCGGTGGCGGCGGCCCAGCTGGCCGACCCGCGCCGCTTCGACCGGCTACCCCCGGCGGTGATCGCCGAGGAGGCCGAGTGGACCGAGGACTACGCCCTCAAGATGATCGAGTTCGGCGAATCCCTCCAACGCGGTACATCCCCGGACGCGGACTAGGGGCCGCCCGGGCGCGGCCGAGGAGGCGCCGGGCGGGGCGGCATGGGTAGACCGCCGTAGGCAGGTGGCATATGCGGGGCGCAACATAGCCCAGCAAAGCCCTTCCTGTCCCGGTTTTCCGTAACTCCCGGAAACCGGATCGCTACCCCCGGTACACCGGGAGGCATGACGACGCTCACCACCGCCTCCGCCCGCGACACCCGCACCCCCGCGCACGTCACCCCCCAGGGCGCCGCCTGGCTCACCTCCGCCTGCGCCCATCCGCGGAGCACCCTCGCGCTGTGGGAGGCGCGGGCCGCCTCGCCCGCCGTGCTGCCCTGCGGGACCGCCTTCGACGTCGTCAACGTCCCGCTCGTGGTCGGGCGCCGCATGCTCGACCTGCTCTGGGGCGAGGGCCCCGGCTCCGGGCCCGTCGCCGTGCACCGCGGCCGGATGCTGCTCTTCGCCGCCACCGGGACCGCCCACCGGCTGCCCGCCCTGCTGGAGTGGGAGGAGTGGGGCAGGCCCGTGCCCGCGCCGCTCTGCCACGGCCGCGGCGACGCCGTGACCGTGCCGCCGCTCGACGCGTCCGCCCCCGGCCCGTCCCGCTGGCTCGTCGCACCCGACACCCGGACCCCGTGGCTGCCCGGACCGGAGGCCCTCCTCTGGGCGTATGTCCGCGCCGCCCGAGCTGCGGATATCGATTTTTCCTTCGGGGCCTCGGCCTGCTAATGTCTACCTCGTCAGCAAGCGCCGCTAGCTCAGTTGGTTAGAGCAGCTGACTCTTAATCAGCGGGTCCGGGGTTCGAGTCCCTGGCGGCGCACAGACGGAAGAAGGCCTCCACGCGAGTGGGGGCCTTCTTCGTTGTACCGGGAGCCGGCCGGCACCCGTCACGTGGTGATCTTCACCGTGAACGCGCCGGACGGGGTCCGGTCCGCCACCTCGATGCGGATCCGCTCCCCGGGGACGGTGAACGACTGCCCCACCTCCAGCGGGGCATCCGCCAGCGGCGGGAACACCGACCGGTCCCAGCACGCCTCAGTGCCCGGATGTCCGTCCAGCACCTCGATCGGCCCGCCGCCCGACGCCGCCTCGTTGCGGACCCGGTAAACCAGGACCCCTTCGGTGCAGGCGTCCCCGTCGTTGCCGGCCGAGCCCCGCGCCTCGACCGCGACCGCGCTGCCGGGCCCCGTACGGATCACCGCGAGCCGGGTCCCGCCCGTACCGCCCGGCTGCGGGGACTGCCCAAGCGGCTGGAGGGTGTGCAGCGAGGAGCCCGACTGCACGCAGTCCACCTGGGAGGCGTCCAGCCAGCCCAGCTTCCACTTGTGCCAGGCGAAGAGGTCCGGGGACATCCCGAACTGGCTGCCCATGACGTCCCAGTCGCCGACGTACGTGTCCCAGTCACCCTTTCCGTCCGTCGGCCGGTGGTAGAGGTCGGGCAGGTCGAAGACGTGCCCGGTCTCGTGCGCCAGCACGTTGCGGTCCGGCGGGTGGTGCTCGAAGACGGTGACGATGCGGCGCAGCTCCGTCCCGTCGGCGGTGATCGGCCGATCGAAGTTGACGACCTTGGTGGCATCGGAGTCCACTCCGGGCGCCTCCGGGTCCGCGACGAAGTACACGACGTCGTACTGGGCGAAGTCCACCCCCGGGTCGGCGGCGGCGACCGCGTCCCGCAGATAGGCCGCCCGGTCCTCCGCGGCCCAGTCGCGCTGTATCCCGTACGCGGTGGACGGCCTGGGCATCTGGATCCACTGCTTCTGCGGATGCGGGACCAGGCGGAACCTCCCGTAGGAGGCCCGCTCGAAGAAGTCGCTGGTGGCGGGGAAGTAGTCGCCGCTCAACTGCTCGGGGGTCAGGGCGGCGCGGTGGTCGGGGAAGGAGAGGAAGACCATGACCGCGTTGAGGGTGCGCTGCGGCCGCGGGTAGGCCCGGTTCCAGGTGTCCAGCCCGAGGGAGTGGTGCGCCGAGGTACGGGCCAGCGCGCACGGCCCGGCCCCGGTGTCGGCCACCGCGGGCCCCGCGACGAGCGACATGGCGGCGAGCGCCGTCAGGGAAGTGAGCGCAGCCGCCGTGCTTCTGACGCGGGAGCGGTCCACTCCCCCGGGTGTCTGCTGTCGCGGCACATCGACCTCCGGTGGTGGATTCGTACCATCTCGGTCCACCTTGAGGGGATTGTCTTACTAATGCCCTGTTCCGCTGCCCCACACGAGTGAGCAATACGGCAAGTCGGTGACCCCGGCGGTTCACTCTCTTGCCTACAGAACGTCACGACCGATCACGCGAGATCAGTGAGGGCCTTCGGGCGCTCACAGCTGTGCAGAAACGATCGAGCCGGAACAGGCCGACGAACCGTCAGCACGCCGAACTGTCGCCCCCCACACGGCGACGCCGCTGGATAGGGCCGTCCGGCTGCCTCTATGATCGGCACACTTTCCTGCACGGACACCGACGAACACTGCGGGAGCCAACGGTGAGCGGAACCTCAGAAGGAACCGGTTCGGCGGCCGACAGCATCCGATCGGCCATTACGCAGCGTCACCCAGCAGTGCCGGCCATGCCGACCACACCGACCCGCACGGAGTCCGAACTGCGCGACTACCGGGCCGCATTCAACGCGGCCCACCTCGCCATGGCCGTCGTCGACCGCGAGGGCTACGTCGTCGCCGCCAACGCCGCCCTCGCCGGGCTCCTCGGCACCGAGCCGCACGCCCTCGTCGAGCAGTGCGCGGCCGACCTGGTCGACCTGGCCGCCGAGACCCGTACCTGGCAGGCCTACCAGGAGGTGCTGCGCGGCCGACAGGCCCGGCTGCGCTGCACCCGCCGGCTCAAGCACCCCGACGGGCACTCGCTCTGGACCGAGGTCACCCTCGGGCCGGTACCGGGCACCCGGGACGTCCTGCTGTCGGTGGCCGACATCAGCGACCGGCGCGACCTCCAGGCCCGGCTGCGCCACCTCCAGATGCACGATCCGGTGACCCGGCTGCCCAACCGGGCGCTGTTCTTCGAGCGGCTCTCCGCCGCCCTGGAGGCCTCCTCGTTCGAGCACGGCGGCACGGGCCGGATCGGGCTGTGCTACCTGGACCTGGACGGGTTCAAGGCGGTCAACGACACCCTGGGCCACCGGGTCGGGGACCGGCTGCTGACCGCCGTCGCGTCCCGGCTGACCCAGTGCGCCGACCAGTCCGGCTACGGGCGTACGGGCGGACACCTGGTGGCACGGCTCGGCGGCGACGAATTCGCCCTGCTGGTCGAGGACTCCACCGGCACCGAGCAGCTCGCGGACCTGGCCCGCAGCGTCCTGGCCGCCGTGCAGGAGCCGTTCGAGCTGGCCGGGCAGCGGCTGTCGGTCTCGGCGTCCATCGGCGTGGTGGAACGGGCCGCGGCCGGAACCTCGGCGACCGGGCTGATGCAGGCCGCGGACACCACGCTGTACTGGGCGAAGGCGGACGGAAAGGCCCGCTGGACGCTCTTCGACCCGGAGCGCAACGCCCACCGGATGACCCGCCAGGCCCTGAGTTCCACCCTGCGACCGGCTGTGGAGCGGGGCGAGTTCGAGCTGGAGTACCAGCCGCTCGTGGACCTGGAGAGCGGGGCGGTGCGCGGGGTCGAGGCGCTGGTGCGCTGGAACCACCCGCAGTTCGGCATGCTGACGCCGAATCGGTTCATCGGAATTGCGGAAGAGGACGGGTCCATCGTCCAGTTGGGGCGGTGGGTCCTCCAGACCGCCTGTCGGCAGGCCCGGCGCTGGCAGATCGAGCACCCCGGCGACACCCCGGTCTTCGTCTCCGTCAACGTCGCCGTGCGGCAGGTCTGGGACTCCGACCTGGTCGGCGACGTGGCGGAGATCCTCGCCGACACCGGTCTGGCCCCGCAGCTGTTGCAGCTGGAGCTGACCGAATCGGCGGTGATGGGCTCCGCCGGGCGGCCCCTGCAGGCACTCCAGGCGCTCAGCGACATGGGCGTGCGGATCGCCATCGACGACTTCGGCACCGGCTACTCGAACCTGGCCTACCTGAGCCGGCTTCCGGTGTCCGTGCTGAAGCTGGACGGCTCCTTCGTCCGCGGCTTCCGCTACGAGGAGGGCACCCACCCGAACCCGGCCGACGAGACCATCGTCGAGGCCCTGGTGCAACTGGCGCACCGGCTGGGCCTGACGGTGACCGCGGAGTGCGTGGAGACCGCCGGGCAGGCGGCCCGCCTGCGGCGCGTGGGCTGTGACACGGGCCAGGGCTGGCTGTACTCCCGCGCGGTGGCTCCGGAGCGGATCGCCGAGATGATCGGCACCCGCCCCGGGGCGTAGGGCTCAGCCTCAGAGGCTGCGGACGAAGGTGGTGAACGCCTCCGGGGCGACCGTGAAGGCGGGGCCTTCGGGGTTCTTGGAGTCCCGGACCGCCACCAGGCAAGGCTGGGCGGCCACTTCGACGCAGTCGCCGCCGGTGTTACCGCTGTACGAAGCCTTGCGCCAAGCGGCGGTACCGAGCGGGGCGCACTCGACGCATTCGCCGCCCGTGGTCCCGCTGTACGACGACTTACGCCAGACTGCGGCGGTCAGGTTTGTGTTCGTCCCCATAGCGTTCCTCCATCACGCGGGCAATCAGCCGAGCCGACTCCTCAGGAGAGAGAGCCCCAGCCTGCAAGCGAGCGTAGCCGACCGAACGCTCCCTGATCACTGCCGGGTTGGCTGTCATGTGACCCTGTGCGTAGCCCTCCTCATAGAGGATTTCTGGATCATCGTCGAAGCGCAGGAGGGTGAACGACCCAAGCATCCCGGTGTGCTGCCCGGCCGAGAACGGGAGGACCTGGATGTGCACCCACGGTTCATCGACAAAGCTCAGCAGATGACCGAGTTGACCGCGCATGACCGCTGAGCCACCGACCTCCTGATATAGCACCGCCTCGCCGAGGACCACCCACAGAGCGGGTGGGTGTTCTCGCGCCAGTGCACGCTGCCGGTCGATACGGGCCGCTACCAACTCGTCCACCCGGTCGGGGCGGTCGACGTTGAGAAGCGCCCGCGCGTAGCCCTCCGTCTGCAGGAGTCCGTGCACCAACTGCGCCTGGAACGTCGAGATGAACGCGGCCCGCGCCTCCATCTCCGCATACGCCTGGAACCACGTCGGCAACACGCTCCGCAGGACCAGCCCCACCAGGCGGGAGAAGTGCCCGTCCGTGCCCAGCGCCGCGTCCACCCGCTCCGAGAAGTCCCGGGTCGGCACCCGCTTCGTACACTCCACCTGGCCGATGAGGGAGCCCGTGCAATAGATGATGTCGCCCAACTGTGCCTGCTTCAGGCCCGCGGCCTCTCTCAGCCGACGCAGCTCGAAGCCGTAGTAGTCCAGCGGCGAGGCGCTGGGGTCGAGGTCGCGGGCCAGGACCATGAACGGTCACCCCATGCAGACGGAGCGGATCGGCTGTAGCCGAGCGTAGCGATACGGGCACGCAACGGGATCGCAAATCCCACAACCATGTGACACACCTCCGCCCCGCACCCGAGATGGCAGGGTGCGGGGCGGGGTGTCGCTCGGCGCGGGGTGGGGGGAGATCAGCAGGCGCCGAGGTCCTTCCAGACGCCCCATTCACCGGTGGTGCCGGGCTCCTCGTTCTGCGTCCACCACTGGGCCTTCCACTTGTGGCCCTTGTGCGAGACCTCGGTGCCGCCGGTGTAGACCGTGCCCGCGACGTAGGCCGGGGCGGTGCAACCCGAGGTGGGCGGCGGGGTGGTCGGCGGCTGCGAGGTCGGCGGGGTGGTGGTCGGAGGCGGCGTGGTGGGCGGCTGCGTGGTGCCGCCGAGGGCGTCCGAGATCTGGTTCAGCAGCGTGGCGTTGGTGTCCAGGCCGAGCAGGGAGTACATCATCGCGCCGGCGAGGCCGCGGCTCTTGCCGTAGTCGACGCGGGCCTGGATGGACTTCTGGTTCAGGCCGGTGAAGAACTCGCCGTCCTTGTAGAAGTACGAGGCCTTGGCCTGGTCGTCCCAGAAGGTCGTCGCCGGGTTGTCGACGATCCCGCCGAGCTCCTTGTAGTTGGCGATGCCGGCCTGCTGGCTGGTGGGCCGGGCGGCGGACGGGCCGGTCGCGCTCTGGGCGAGGCCACCCGCGGCGCCCGCCGGGACGCCCTTCCAGCCGCGGTAGTAGAACTCGTAGCCCAGCGTCAGCTTGTTGGCGGGGAAGCCGCCCGCGATGCCGTAAGCCGCGTTCCCGTCGAGCCAGGAGTCGATGGCGTTCTTGATGCTGTACTTCTCGGTGCCCGGCGCGATCGGGTCGGTCGGATCGGCCGCCGAAGGGTTGAGCGGGGACTGGTGGTACGTCGGCCCGTCGCCGTCCCAGGCGCCGTGCATGTCGTACGTCATGATGTTCGCGTAGTCGAGGTACGCGCCGATCTTGTTCGTCTCGATGTACTTGATCTTGTCCTGGCCGGCCGGGAGGGCCGCGGTCAGCAGGTACTTCTTGCCGCCGTTGGCCGCGCCGTACGCGTCGAGCTGCTCGCGGAACTCCTTCAGCAGCAGCGTGAAGTTCTGCTTGTCCTCGGGGGCGTAGTGGTTGCCGAGGTGGCCGCCGGGGGATCCCGGGTACTCCCAGTCGATGTCGATGCCGTCGAAGATCCCGGCCGCGCTGCCCGCGCCGCCGTAGCCACCCTCGACCGGCAGGTTGCCCTTGATGTACTGGTCGATGCAGGAGGAGACCAGCCTCTTGCGGGAGGCGTCCGTCTTGGCCGCGTCGCTGAAGTACTTGGAGTACGTCCAGCCGCCGATCGAGATGTTGATCTTGAGGTTCGGATACTTGGCCTTCAGCTGCTTGAACTGGTTGAAGACGCCGACGATGGGCTGGTCCCACTTGTCGGCGACGCCGCTGACGCTGTCCACCGCACTGAAGGACTTCTGGTAGTCGGCGTACGAGTCGCCGGCCCCGTCCCCCGCGTTCGGGTTGTTGTCGTCGCCCGCCGCCTTGTTCGCCTCGAAGCAGGTGAGGTTGGTGGGGTGGATGTTGCCGAACGAGTAGTTGATGACATCCAACTTGCCCGCTATGCCGCGGGTGTCGAGGTGCTTCGGGTAGAAGGCGTTCCCGTACACGCTCCACTGGTCGTAGTACGCGATCCTGACGCCGCCGCCGCCCGCCGCGGCCGCGGAGCCGGCGGCCTGGGCGGCGGGGAGCCCCGTGAAGCCGGCCAGCGCTCCGGCTGCCAGCGCGGCCGTGGCGGCGGCCGCGATGAGGGGTTTACGGATGTGCATGAACTGCCTCCGGGGGTGGGAGGGGGAAGCAAGAGGTCGGGTGGGAGAAGTGATAGCGATCACTCCGGGCCTCAGTCAATGGTTTGGACCAAAGAAGGACTAGACCACTCACCACGCAAACCCGCTCGTCAGAGACGTGTGAGCACAGCAGAAACCGCCCGCCACCCCGGTGACGAGCGGTTTAAGGATGCCTTAGGCCATCCCCGTGCAAGGTTTCGGCAACAAACCAGCCGAAGTCCGTGTCCGCGGACTCCGTCAGCTCAGCCCTCGTGCACCGGCATCCCGTACACATCTGCGATCAGTCCGTACGAGCGCACCCGGGCCGCCCCGCTGTGCGCGTTGGAGGTCAGCATCAGCTCGTCGGCGCCCGTCCTCTTGGCCAGGCCGTCGAGGCCGGAGCGGACCTCGTCGGGGGTCCCGTGGACCACGTTCGCGAGCCAGCCGTCCACGAACTCCCGCTCCAGCGGGGAGAACGCGTACGCCGCCGCCTCCTCCGGCGTCGGGATCAGCCCCGGTCGGCCGCTGCGCAGCCGCAGCATGGACAGCGCGCCCGTGAGCACCTGCGCCCGGGCCTCCTCGGCGGTGTCGGCGGCGAGCGCCGAGACCCCGATCAGGGCGTACGGGGCGTCGAGGACGGCCGACGGCCGGAAGCTCTGCCGGTAGAGGTCGAGGGCGGGCAGCGTCCCGGCCGCGGAGAAGTGGTGGGCGTACGCGAAGGGCAGGCCGAGCTCGCCCGCCAGGCGGGCGCTGAACCCGGAGGACCCGAGCAGCCACAGCGGCGGCCGCCCGGCGGGACCCTGCACCGGGCCCGGGACGGCGTGCACGCGGGCGTACGGATGCCCGTCGGGGAAGTCGTCGTCGAGGAACCGGGTGAGCTCAGCGAGCCGCCGCGGGAACTCGTCCGCGGCCTCGTCGAGCCGCCCGGGTCCGCGCAGCGCGGCGGCCGTGCGGCCGTCGGTGCCCGGCGCGCGGCCGAGCCCGAGGTCGATCCGGCCCGGGGCGAGCGCTTCCAGCGTGCCGAACTGCTCGGCGACGGCGAGCGGGGCGTGGTTGGGCAGCATGACGCCGCCCGAGCCGAGCCGGATCCGCGAGGTGTGGGCCGCCAGGTGGGCCAGGATCACGGCCGGGGAGGAGCTGGCGACCCCGGGCATGGAGTGGTGCTCGGCGACCCAGTGCCGGTGGTAGCCGCGGGACTCGGCGAGCCGCGCGATGTCGACGCTCGTACGCAAGGAGGCGTAGGCGGTGCTGCCGCTGCCCACGGTGACCAGGTCCAGCACCGAGAGCGGCACCGGGGCCAGTCCGCGCACGGCGCCGCGGACCGGGTCGCCGCCGCCGGCGTCCCCGCTCCCGCTCCCGCCCCCGCTCCGGTCGGCCTCCGCGGTGTCACTCATGGTCGCTCCCGTCTCCTGCCGCCCGTTCGGCGGCCGTACGAGAAAGCGAACCCGGGGCGGGGTCCGGGCATTCCCGGACTCCTCGGGATCACTCCCATGACCATATGCATGACCTTGGCATATGCCAGACGGGTAGATCGAGGCGAAGGGACATGATTGAGCCATCAATCTCATCAACGGGCGCTCCACGTGGGCCTCTTGGTGGCTATCGTGGTAGGGCAAGCGGTAACAACCTGCTAGGGGGAAACCGTGGCGCTGAAGCCCGAGCCGACCGCGCCGTTCCACTCGGTGCAGTACGCCCTGCGCGTACTCGAAACGATCGCCCGCCACACCGGCGGTGTGACCGACGTACAGATCGCGCGCGAGACCGGGCTGCCCGCGGTCCATCTCGCCCCCATGCTCCTCATGCTGCGCCGGGAGGGGTACGTACTGCAGGTGTCCGACGGCGCCTACGCCATCGGGGACTCGCTCGTCCTGCTCGGCTCGGGCATAGACAGGCAGCAGGCGCTCCAGAGCAAACTCCAGGAGACCCTCGACCGGCTCCGCGACTCGGTGGGCGCGGCGGTCTACATCAGCCGGTACGTGGACGGCGAGGTCAAGATCACGCAGTTCGCGGACAGCCCCCGCACGCCGAAGGTGCACGAGTGGGTCGACTTCCGCTCGGCGGCGCACGCCAGCGCGGTCGGCAAGTGCCTGCTGACCCAGCTCGACCAGAACGGCCGACGGGACCACCTGTCCCGGCACAAGATCGCCCGCCTCACGTCGAAGACGATCGTGAACGAGCGGATCCTCTTCTCCAAGCTCGACAGCCAGCCCGCCACGGTGCCCGTCCTCGACCTCCAGGAATACGCGGTCGGCACGGTCTGCGCGGCCGTTCCGATCACCGCCGGCGCCTCGGTGGGATGTCTGGCGCTGTCGATGCCGGTCGAGCACGCACACCGGCTGAGGGCCGCCGCGGACGCGCTGAACCGCAAGGCCGCACCGCTGCTGCTGTCACTCACGCTGTGAGCCCGAGGATCGGAATCCCGAGCACCCCGAGCCGGGGGCAGAGCCCGGAAAACACTTCGGGCGGCTCCCGGTGAACCGGAAAACCGCCCGAAGGACAGGTGCGCCGCCAGGGACTCGAACCCCGGACCCGCTGATTAAGAGTCAGCTGCTCTAACCAACTGAGCTAGCGGCGCCTGCTGACAGAGAAAATACTACCTGGTCCCCGGGGGTGCTCAAAACCATCACCCGGGCCACCTTGATCAGCGCTCCAGGAGCGCCGCCCGGTCGTGTGCCGCATACGCCTGCAGGAGGCCGGACAGGGCCGCCCGGTCCAGCGGGCGGTAGCCCGCGGTGCCCGGCGGACGCCACCAGACCGGGTCCGTGCACCGGAAGCCGGACCGGCGCAGCGCCACCCGGTGGATCTTGTTCGTCGCCGTGGTCGGCAGGGAGTCCATGATCCGCAGGTAGCGCGGGGACATCTTGGTCCCCAGGTCCGGCTGAGCGGCGAGGAAGGCGCAGAAGTCGTCCGGGTCGAAGGCCGCCCCCTCCCGCAGGGCGATCGCCGCCATCACCTGATCACCGGCGGCCTCGTCCGGGACCGCGTAGACGGCGACCGAGGCCGCCGCGGGCCAGCGGGCGAGGATGTTCTCGATCACGGCGGCGGCGAGGTTCTCGCTGTCGACCCGCAGCCGGTCGTCGGTGCGGCCCGCGAAGTAGAGGAACCCGTCGGCGTCGCGGAAGAAGAGGTCCCCCGTCCAGTACCACCCGGCCCGGGTGCGTTCGGCCTCCGCCTGCGGGTTGCGCCAGTAGCCCTCGAAGAGGCTGCGGCCCCGGTTGACCAGCTCTCCGATGGCCTCGGAGCCGTTGAGCAGGCGGCCGTCCGCGTCCAGGACGGCCGGCGGGCACTCCTGTCCCGTCTCCGGATCGACCACCGCCAGGTCGTCGCCGGCGCCGGCCCGGCCGAGGGCGCCCGGCGGGGTGTCGGGGGTGCGCTGGACGGAGGCGCCCCCCTCGGTGGCCCCGTACCCCTCCACCAGCCGGACCCCGAAGCGCTCGGTGAAGCGCGCCGCGTCCACCGCCCCGGCCTCGGTGCCGAAGCCGAGCCGCAGGGTGTGCTCGCGGTCGTCGGGGCGGGGCTCGGTGGCCAGGAGGTACTGCACCGCCCGGCCGACGTAGGTGAAGTACGTCGCCCCGTACGCGCGTACGTCGTCCAGGAACGCGGAGGCCGAGAAGCGGCGGCGCAGCGCCACGGACGCGCCCGCCGCGAGCGCGGGGAGCCAGTCGGCGATCACCGCGTTGCCGTGGAACAGCGGCATGCAGATGTAGTGCACGTCGTCCGGGGTGACCGAGAAGTGCCGGGCGAGCGAGTCCCCGGCGGCGGCCAGCCGGCCCTGGGAGCAGACGGCCGCCTTGGGGGCGCCGGTGGAGCCGGAGGTGAAGTAGAGGAGGAGGCGGGAGGCGGGCGTGGGGACGCGGAGCACCGCCTCGCCGGGCTTGGCGGCGGCGTACGGGGCGAGGAGGGCCGCGTACTCCGAGGTGTCGGTCACGAGGATCCGTACGCCCGGCAGGTACACGCCGCGCAGCAGCGGCAGGTGGGCGCGCTCGGTGACCAGGATCCGGCAGTCGGTGTGCAGGATGTCGCGCGCCAGCTCGGGACCGCGCCGGGTGGGGTTGATCCCGGCGACGGCGGCCCCGGCGAGGGCCGCCGCGCCGAGCCAGAACGGGAACTCCGGGGTGTTGTCGAGCAGCACCCCGAGGTGCGGTTCGGCGTCCGGCGGCAGGAGGTCGACGAGCAGCGCGGCGCGGGCCGCGGCCTCCTGGGCGGCCCGGTGGTGGCTGAGGACGGCGGGGTGCGTCCCGCCGTGCTTCAGGCCGGGCCGGTGGTCGCCCCATTGGCGCGCGATGAGCTCCGCGACGGTTCCGGGTGTCGTCCGCATGCCGCCGGAGGGTAGCTGACGTACCGTCAGAACTGAACGTCGGAGCAGGCGTAGAAGGCGTTGCCGGTGTCGTTGATCGTCCAGACGGCCAGGATCATGTGCCGCCCGGTCTTGCCGCTCGGCATGGCGCCCTGGTGGACGGTGGTCATCGGGGGCCGGGCACCGTTGTACGCGACCGTGAGGAAGGGCTGGGATTCGAGGGCGGCGCGGGTGAGGGGCTTGGTGGGGTCCCAGCCGTTCTTGGTGACGTAGTACCGGAAGTCGGTGGTGGAGTGGTTGGCGGTGAACTGCCAGCGGAAGCCGTAGCTCTGCCCGCCGGTCACCTTGGTGGTGGGCCAGGCGCCCCCGCGCGGGTCGTCGAGCTGCGCGAACTCGCTGTGCCCGCCGGAACAGATGTGCCCGTCGGCGGGTCCGGCGGCCGGGAAGCCCTTGAGGCCCTCGACGCTCTGCGGCTCCCACTGGATGGGCCCGCAGTCCGCGACCGTCTTGTTGGCGCAGAGCTTCTGGCGGCTGATGGGGGTGTCGGTGTAGCCGTGGCTGCTCGCGGTGGGGGCGCTGAGCAGGGTGAGCCCGGCGACGACGCCGAGACCGAGGGCGGCGGCGGCGAACCGTCCGGGGCGGCGGGACGGCACGGGTATGGGCATGCGCAGGGGCATGCGGACGGGCATGCGGATGGGACGCATGATGCTCCTTGAACGTGGGGGGAGTTCGGTGAGAGCGTGCGCACGCATGGGGATCGCTGCGGTCTAGACCAAGCCCCAGCGTATGGACGAGAGTTGGCCATGTCCATACCAACGAGAGAACGGGTGGTCCGGTTGGTTCCGGCCACCCGTTCCGCTCGTGTGCTGCTGTTCGGACCGTGCTCGGGCTGCTAGTCGGAACGCCCCGTGTAGAAGGCGACGGTGAGGTCCTTCACCAGGGCCTTGCGCTCGTAGTCGTCGAGCTCGACGAGCCCACGCGTGGTCAGCCGGTGGACGGTGTCGTCGACGGCGTCCACGATCGAGGTCAGCACCGTGTCCCGGTGCTTGGCGTCGATCGCGGCCACCCGGCGCCGCCGCATGGCCTCGGCGACCTCGGGGGCGTACTCGATCCGGGTCGGTTGCGCGGAGTACACCTCGATCCCGACCGCCTCGGTCTCGGCGGCGAGCATCCGCGTCAGCGCGTCGCCGACGGCCTCGGCGTCGCGCAGGGTGGGGGCGTCCTCGTGGAAGGCGTCGGCAGGGAGCTGGGACAGGACGCGGGCCATGGCCGATTCCACCTGCTCGGCGAGGTACCCCGTGTGGTTGGCGACCCCCAGGGTGGCCCTGGCGGTGTCCTTGACCTGCCAGACGACCTGGACGACCACCTGGAGGGCGAGCCCGCCCGCATCCACGGCGGGCATGGGCTCGCTGCGCCAGTGCCGCAGGCGTACGTCGACCCGGCGGCGCAGGAGGAGGGGGCTGACCCAGGTCAGGCCGGTCCGCCGGACCGTGCCGCGGTAGCGGCCGAAGAGAGTGAGCACCCAGGCGTAGCCGGCCTTGCCGCGGCCGAGCCCCCCGAGGGCGAGGAGCGCCACGATGCCGAGGAAGGCGAGCGGGGGCCAGTGCGTGGGGCGCAGCCCCTCGTACGGACGGGGGGTCGCGCCGAAGGCGGCCACGAAGGCGGCGGGGACGGCTCCGGCCCGCCAGAGCACGGCCAGGCAGCCGGCGAGGGCGAGCCCGCCGACGGCCACGGCGACCCAGCCCGGCAGCACGGGGCCGTAGTGCTCCCGCAGGCGGTCGTCGCCGCGGGGCGGCCGGCGGCCGGCGGCGGTACGGGGGGCCCATCCCTGCGGATGCGGCTTGCCCGACTTGGGCCGCTGCTTCTGCTTCGGCTTCGGCTTCGGCTTCGGCTTCGAGGTGGACTTCGCCTTGTGGTTGCGGGGCTGGGGCTGCGCCTGCCCGAGGAAGGGCAGGCGCACCGGCACTTCGGTCACCGCGACCCCCCGGCCGGGCGCGGAGTGGGGGAGGTCCCCGGTGGCCTCGTCGCCGCCCTTGTCGATCACGCGGTCCATCGCCTGGGCCACGGCTCGGGCGACGGCCCCGGCGAGGCCGGGCCCGGGCACCTTCGCGGCCGGGGCGCCGTCGTGCGCGGGGTGCGCAGCGGGTCCGCCGTCGTCTGCCGGGTGCGGGAGGTCCGGGGCTGCCGCCGTCGGCTCGGCGGCGGGAGCCAGGTCCGGAGCTGCCGTCGGCGCGGCGGCGAGCGGGGCCTCGGCGTCCACGGGGACGGCGGCGGGCTCGTCCGCCGGGGACGCGGTCCGCTCCTCTGCCACCGGCTCCGGCGCCCTGCCCTGCTCGGGCTGCGGGACGACCTCGTCCACCGACACCCGTGCGGGCAGGCCGATGTGCACCACCGGCGGCGGGGCCGGGGAACCGGCCGGCGCGGCGGCCGTGACCGCCTCGGGCTGCGGATGCGCCCGGGCCGTGTCGACGGACACCCGCGCGGGGAGGCCGATGTGCACCGCCGGGGGCGGGGCCGTTGGCGCCGGCGACCCGGCCGCCGGGGTGTCGAGGGCCGCCTCGGGCTGCGGATACGCCCGGCCCGCGTCCAACGCCGCCCGCTCCGGGTGCGGGGTGGGCAGCGCGGCCGGGGCCGGCTCCGGCGCACCGTCGGGCGCCGGCAGCACGGGCTCGGCCGGAGCCGGCATCGGCTCCGGTACGTCGGCATGGGCCGGGTGCGGGATGTCGGCGAGGGCCAATGGCACGGGATCCGCGAGCGGCTCCGGCGCGCCGGCGTGGCCCGCGTGCGGGATCTCCGCGGACGGGCGGGCGGCCGGGCTCGCCGCCGCAGCCGCGTGGGCGGCGGGTCCGACCGCCACCGGCTCCGGCGCGGGGTCACCGGTGCGCAGGCGCAGCGTGGCCGGCCCCTCGGACGGGCCGCCGTACGCCGGGTGCGGGATGTCGAGCACTCCGGGCGGGCGGCCGTGCGGCACGGCGGCGGGCGCGGGTGCCGGGGCGGGGGCGGGGAACAGTTCGCCGGTGGCCCGCGGGGCCGGAGCGGCCGGGGCGGGGGCGGGTTGTACCGGGGGTGCCGGGGGTGCCGGTGCCGGCGGATCCGTCCGGGTCACGGCCGCCGCGGGGGGAATGCGGAGGGTGCCCGTCGTAGAGGTGGTGTGCGTGGGGAACATCGTTGCCTCCGTCATGCGAACAGCCGGCGCCAGGTTTCCGGGCCCGGGTAGCCGTTGGCCAAGGCGCCGCGCCAGCCCTGGGCGCGCTGGAAGGCCTCGACGTTGCGGCGGTCGGCCTCGCTCCAGCGGGACGCCGGACCGGACGTGTGGTTCTTGCCGAAGCCCTTCTTCGCCAACTGGCGGCCGAGGGCGGTGATGGACGGGTGGGACGAGCCCGGCCGGAACACCGAGACGCCCGGGTAGGCCGGCACCCCGGCGGGCCCCGGCGCGGCGTCCACCGTCGGGCGGATGTCGTTGCCCTTGTGCTCGGTCAGCAGCTGCCAGGTGTGCGGGCCGGGGATGCCGTCGGCGTCGGCACCCGTCCAGCCCTGGGCGGTCTGGAAGGCCTGGGTCGCGAGCTGGTCGGCGTCCTTCCAGAGGGTGCTGGCGCCCTTGGGGTAGAAGCGCCGGCCGCCCCGGTCGATCAGCATCCGGCCCAGCTCGGCGACGTACTCGTTGTTTGCCCCGGGACCGAACTTCGCCGCCCCGGGGAAGGTGCTCGGCACCGCGGGCTTCGGGTCGGTGGCGGGGCCCTCCGGGACGAGCCCGCCGGTCACCCCGTTGAAGCGGTACGGCACGTACTTCGTCGCGTTGGTCCAGTAGCCGTAGGGCGCCGGCGCCTTGCGCGTGTTGGGGCGGGTCTGCTCGTAGGCGATGTAGGCCGTGCGCGTCTCGTCGGCCCATCCGCCGAAGAGGACGACGTGCGAGCCGTTGTTGGGGTTCGCCGGATTGTGGAAGAGCAGCATGTCACCCGGCAGCAGCTCATCCTTGGTGATCTTGGTGGCGAACTTGTCGAGGCTGCCGGTCCATTCGTTCGTCCCGAGGTTCCAAGCCATGGAGACGTAGCCGGAGCAGTCCTGCCGGTACCCGTCCGACCAGTACTCGGACATGCTGTACGGGACCTGTGCGTCCACCCACAGCTTCGCCCGGTTGATGATCGTCGTCCGGTCGATCCGCTTCACCGCGGAGGGCGCACCCGGCGCACCCGGCGGTCGCGCGTGCGGGGGGCGCCCGTGCAGGGGGGCTCGGCCGCCCTGGGGGGAGCCGGGGGCCTCCGGAGCGGGCAGTCCCTGCCCGGACGGCCCCGGCCCGGACCCGACACCGCCCGAGTGCCCGGCCCCCTGCCCGCCGCCCCCCGCCCCGCCCCCGGCGACCTGCCCGGCACCGGGGGGCGGGGCCGGGGCGGTGCCCGCAGCCGTGCCCGCGGCCTGGGCCGTGCCCGTACCTGCTGCCGAGCCCGGCGCCGTGCTCGTGCCCGACGTCGACCCCGGGGCTTGGCCCGCACCCGTGCCCGACGTCGACCCCGGGGCTTGGCCCGCACCCGTACCCGAAGCGGACCCCGTGCCCGCGGCCTGGCCCGTACCCGAAGCCGAAGCCTGGCCCGCGCCCGTACCCTGGTTCGGGGCCTGGCCGGCGCCCGTGCCCGTGCCCGCGGCCTGGCTTGCACCCGTACCCGGTGCCGACCCCGTGGCCTGGTCCGTGGCCGTAGTTTGACCCGCACCCGCAGCCGAAGTGTGGCTGGTGCCCGAACCCGGGGCCGGAGCCTGGCTCATGCCCGCACCCGAAGGCGAAGTCCGGCCCGTGTCGGTGCCCGTCCCCGGGGCTGCACCCCCGGTCTGGCCCGCGCCCGTACCCGGGCCCGGGGCCTGGGCCGTACCTGCTGCCGGGCCCGTACCCAACCCCGTGCCCGCAGCCTGGCCCGTGCCCGGGGCCGCGGCGGCCTGGGCCGAGTCCGAAGCCGACCCCGCGCCCGGGGCCGGTGCCTGGGCCGGACCCGACGCCGTCCCCGCGCCCGGAGCCGGGGTCCGGACCGGGCGGTCCGGGTCGGGGCTCGTCGGGGCTGCGGCCCGGGCCGCATCGGCGCCCGAACCCGCACCGGGGACCGGGCTCGGGGTCGGGGTGGCGGCCGCCGGTGCGGCCGCGCCGCCGCCGCTGAGGACCACGCCCACCGCCGCCGCCAGAACCAGCGCCCGCCGGGCCCCGCGCGCCGCGGGGTGCCCACCGTCTCGGAGCGGTATGGCCAGGGCGCGGCGCCGCAGCGCACATCCCACGCACACGCAGTCGGGCGCGGGCTCGTACTCCTCGAAAACGGGCGTCGGCATCGGCATCGGCTGCGGCGCCGTCATCGGCACATGCACCGGAGGCTGCATCGTCATGCGGTTCCGTCCACTCCCCTGCTCGTCCACTGGTCAGGCGGGCCGCACATCTGGCGGGGCATCAGATTCGGCTCGGCCCAGACATATCGTGCACGATAAACCCCTCAAACATGGGTTAATCGGACAAGGCGGGCGCGGCTGGTCACGAGCACCACTCCACGTGGGGTAGAGTTTTTCTCGTCAGCAGGCGCCGCTAGCTCAGTTGGTTAGAGCAGCTGACTCTTAATCAGCGGGTCCGGGGTTCGAGTCCCTGGCGGCGCACAGACAAGAGGAAGCCCCTCGCAGCGAAAGCTGCGAGGGGCTTCTTCGTCATACGGGCGTACCGGCGTACCGGCATATAGCCGCACCGGCGTGTCGCCCTCTCGGCGTGTCGCCCGCCCTCGGGCGGGCGCCTCACACCGCCGTCGTGCCGGTCCGCGCGCCCGTGTCCGTCCCGGCGGCCGTTCCCGTCAGGTACGCCGACACGACCACGTTCGCGGTGTAGGCCTTGGCCGCCTTGTCGTAGGTGCCGCCGCAGGTCACCAGCCTCAGCTCGGCCCGACCCTTGACCCGCGGCCCGTACGCCTTGTGGGGGTCGAAGCCAGCGCGCTCGTAGACCCGTACGTCCTCGATCGTGAACTCGGCGACCGAGCCGTCCGCCCGGACGACCCGCACCCTCCCGCCCTTCTGCGCCGTGCTCAGCCCGTAGAAGACCGCCGGTTTGGAGGCGGTGTCCACGTGCCCGACCATCAGCGCCGTCCCGGCCTCGCCCGGCTTGGCCCCGTCACCCCACCAGCCCACCGTGCCGGGCCGGTCGTACGGCGGCGGGTCGATCGCCCCCTGCCGGTCCAGGCCGCGGGAGATCACCGGTGCCTGGATGCCCATGGACGGTACGACCACCCGCACGGGCACCGACGCCTCCAGCGGGGGGTGCGCCGCCGGCAGGCCCGGCGCGGGGATCGCCGTGCCGCCGGCCCGGCCCGCGAACGAGCCGGGCGGGACCCCGGTGATCTCGCGGCCCCACAACCACAGGCCGAGCACCAACACCGACCAGGCGGCGAAGGTCAGCAGCCGGCCGGCGCCGGAGGACTTCGGTTCGTCCGAACCCGTCACCGCCGGGCCCCCTCACTGACCGCTGCGGCGGCGGCGCAGGGTGAGCGCGCGTCCGGCCACCGCCAGGGTGGCGGCGGCGGCGAGGACGGCGCCGATCACGGTGTGCGGCAGGCCGGGGCCGTCGCCCTCGTGGCTCTTCTTCGCTGCCGCCGCCTGCCCCTGCTCCTTCAGCTGCGCCAGCCGGGCCGACTCCGCGAGCTCGGCGGACATGCCGCCGCCGCCCGCGTGGACCGGCCCGACGGGGCTCTGGTGGGGGTGCGGGTCGGGGTTGGGCTTGGGACGGTCGCGGTCGTGGTCGCGGTCTTCCTCGCGGTGGCGGACCACCTCGATGGAGCCGCGGACGCGGTCGTCCTCCCCGTCGCAGCGCACGCGGACGTCGTGCCGGCCCGGCTGGGCGTGCGAGCTGATCATCGCGTCGCCCTGCAGGGACCCGTCGCCGTCGCGCCCGGAGGACAGGTGCACCTCCGAGACGAAGACGGAGGACTTGGCGGACGCCCATTTGCCTTCGCAGCCGCGGACGCGCAGTTTGACCTGCGCCCCCGGCTCGGCCTGGTGCGGCTCGGCCGAGACGCTGCCGCGGTTGTCCCCGGCGGCGAGGGCGGTGGGCGCGGACACGACGGCGAACGCCGTCAGGGCGACGGCCACCCCGCCGGCCCGGAAAGCGATCGGAACACTGCGCATTGGTGAACCTCCTCTCAAGGAGGTTCACGTGCGGTGCGGCGCTCCGCATCCGGAGCGCCGCCCGCTTGACCCGTTCGGATCAGACGAGATCGACCAGGTCAGCGATGGAGCTGACCGTCCTGGTGGGCCGGTAGGGGAACTTCTCGGTGTCCGCGGTCGTGGTGAGGCCGGTCAGCACGAGGAAGGTCTGCATGCCCGCCTCCAGTCCGGCCAGGACGTCGGTGTCCATCCGGTCACCGATCATGGCGCTGCTCTCGGAGTGCGCGCCGATGGCGTTCAGTCCGGTCCGCATCATCAGCGGGTTCGGCTTGCCCGCGAAGTAGGGCTGCTTGCCGGTCGCCTTGGTGATCAGCGCGGCGACGGCGCCGGTGGCGGGCAGCGGGCCCTCGGTGGAGGGGCCCGTCTCGTCGGGGTTGGTGCAGATGAAACGGGCGCCGCCGTTGATGAGGCGGACCGCCTTGGTCATCGCCTCGAAGCTGTACGTCCGGGTCTCGCCCAGGACCACGTAGTCGGGCTCGTGGTCGGTGAGGATGTAGCCGATGTCGTGCAGGGCGGTGGTCAGCCCGGCCTCGCCGATCACGTAGGCCGTGCCGCCCGGACGCTGGTCGTCGAGGAACTTGGCGGTGGCCAGGGCGGAGGTCCAGATGTTCTCGACGGGGACGTCGAGGCCCATCCGGCTGAGGCGGGCCTGGAGGTCGCGGGGGGTGTACATGGAGTTGTTGGTCAGGACGAGGAAGGGCTTGCCGGACTCGCGCAGCCGCTTGATGAAGGCATCGGCGCCGGGGATGGGAGTGCCCTCGTGGATGAGGACCCCGTCCATGTCGGTGAGCCAGGATTCGATCGGCTTGCGCTCTGCCACGGGACTGTTCTCCGCTCTCGGTGACCGGACTTCTCTGGTCTGTACCACCCTATCGGGGTGGGCCCGCGGACGTCGGGGGCGTCCACAGCCCGGACTCCGAAGGGCCCGGCTCAGCCCAGGTGCACGTCGTCCACGGTCCGGTACCAGTTGTTGCCGCCGGTGTAGCGGAAACGGATCCGGACGTCGGTGGCGCCGGGGTGGAGTCGTGGCCGCCGGTGTGCGTCTTGTCGTCCCACTCGTCGGAGCCGGCGAGCGGGACGGCGACGGCGAACACGTCACGGCAGCGGGCGTTCGGGCCGGCGCGGTGTGCGTGAAGCCTTTCACGCACACCCGGGACGCCGGTATCGTCCACGCCCGCTTGCAGGTTGGGGCGCAGGGTGTCGAAGGCGTCGTTGTCGTCGGGGGGTTCAGGGGGATGCTGTCGACGGCGCCGCCGTCGTCGTCGACGCCGGCTCGGGCGGGCGCGGTGGCCGCCACGTCGACGAACCCGGCTGGAATTCCTGCACCCCTGCGATGTGAAGGTGCCGTGTTCCTGGACGGTCGAGCCGCCGTGGCCGCCCGCATCGGTGTGGAAGACCGGGCCGTTCCGGCGGTGGAGGTGAGGGGCTCCCGGTCGGCTGCCGCGTAGGTGTTGAGCGTCGGCTTGGCGTTCTCGGTGCGGGCCGGGAAGTCCGGGTGGGCGGTGTGGTTCTTGCCGATGAAGGAGTTGCGCAGGGCGGTCAGACCCCGGGCCATCAGGCGTGGGTGTTCGGACGTCGGCGGCTTTGACGCGGTCGAGGACCGTGCCGTCCAGGCCGATGACGAGGACCTTGTCGGTGGAGGCCGGGGTGGCCGTGACGGAGGCCGTCGAAGCGGATGCCGCTCACGTGCCCGGTGAGTGCCTCGCGGTCGTGGGCGGGGGTCAGGACCCCGGCCACGATGCGGGCGCCGGAGCGGCGGCCGCTGAGCATGGCGTACGCGGTGTCACCGGCGACCACGAGCTCCCGTACTCCGCTCGCGGCGCCCGTACGCAGGAACGCCGCGGTGCCGAGGCGCTCGCCGTGTTCCGGAAACCCGGAGCGGACGGGCGAGCCGGGACGGTGAGGCGAGGTCTGTTCCTCCGGTCTGTTCCTCCCCCTGGGGCCGTACGCAGGCGGGGTGTACGGAGATCAGCGGGCGGGAGTGCGCCTGCTGAGGCGCCGGGCCCCGAGCACGAGCCCGCCGCCCGCGACGAGGGCGGTCACCGCGCTCGTCCCGTACGCCCAGGCGCGGTCGCGGGGGCCGGTGTGCGCGAGGGAGCCCGCCGCGACCGCTTCCTGCGGGCCTTCGACGGTGAACCGGTAGCCGCCCGCTTCGCCGACCCAGTCGCCGTCGTCGGTGCGGCGCTGGACGAGGGCGGCGTCGGCGACCACCTCGCCGGAGGGGGCGTCGGAGGTGAAGGCGAGGTGGACAGTGACGGTCAGGGACCGCCCGGCGTCGACGGTGAAGCCGGGGAACGCCTCCCCGCCGTCGAAGACGGCGATGATCTCGTCGCGGTCGGTGTGCTCCAGGGTGGCCGGGAGGGCGCCCTCGGGGGTGTCGAACTCCATCCGCACGTGGGCGGGGCGCAGGGCGCGGGCGGTGTCCGTGAGCACGACGACGGGATGGATGTCGGTGCAGCGCGAGCCGGTGGTGTTGGTGAGGTCCAGCAACCAGGTCTGCGCCCCGCCGCCGGTCCGGTACACCTCGGGACCGCCCCGGATCCGCGCCCCGAGGGGGAACGCGCTGCTCTTGCCGTCGCCGCAGGTGGCCTTCGTCCGAGAGGGCAGCGCGGGTGCGGGCGCAGGGTGGGCGCCGCCACCGTTGTTGCCGATGTCGGCGGTGGTGGCGGTGGCGGTGGGGGCGGCGAGGGCGAGGAGGACGACGGAGAGGGCAAGGGCTTTGCTGCGCAGTCGCATGGCAGACCTTCGCTGCTCGCCGGACGGGACGATGGTCGGACAATCACCCCGACCTCCCGCGCACCCTCCCACGCCACCCCGCCCCCCGCCCCTCCCCGACGCACCCAACCCCGAGCTTTACGCCTGATCGGCCCACGCCCCAGCCCCGGAACTCCAGCCCCGCCGGCGTTTGAGGCGCGGGGGTCCGGGGGCCGGCCCCCGGCAACGGCGCCGCACCCGAAGGCCGCCGGGGCGAAGCCCGGGACCGGCAGAACGCAGCCCCGCCGGCGTTTGAGGCGCGGGTCCGGGGCCGGCCCCGGTTCTACCGCCCGCGTCCGAACAGCGGCGCGAGCACCAGCTCCGCCGCCCCCTCCGCCACCCCCACCCCCACCACCGCAACCCCCGGCAGGGGCCCGGCCCGCTCCGCCAGCACCCGCCTGACCCCCTCCGTGAACACCCCGGGACGTGCGTCCACCACCCGTCCGCCCAACAGCACCCGGTCCACGTCCAGCAGCGCCACCACGTTCGCCGCCCCCTCCCCCAGGATCCGGGCCGCCTCCGCGAAATCGCCCCGCGCCACCGCCTCCAGGCACAGCACCTCCGCGCACCCGCGCCGCCCGCACCTGCACACCGGGCCGTCCAGCCTCAGCACCTGGTGCCCGAACTCCCCGGCCGCCGACCTGGCCCCCCGGTAGACCTCGCCGTCCAGGCGGAGCCCCGCGCCGAGTCCGGTGCCGAGGTGCAGGTACACCGAGGTGCCGCCCCCGACCGGCAGCGCGGCCACCGCATTGGTGTCCTTGTCCACCACCACCGGCACCGCCAGCGGCACCGCCATCGGCGCGGGCACCGCCCCCGCCACCGCCCCCGCCGAAAGCCGCCCGGCAAGGGCCTCCCTCAGCCGGAACCCCTCCCACTGCGGGATCCCGGTCACCCGCCCCAGCACCCCGGTCCGCCAGTCGAGCGGTCCCGGCGCGGCAACGCCGACCCCCACCAGCGCCGCCCCCGCGTCACCGCTCACCTCCACGACCGCCCGTACGGCCGCCTCCACCACCGCCTCCGGACCCGCCGTCACGAAGTCCAGCCGGTCACGCCACTCCTCCACGACGCCACCCGCGAGGTCCACCCGTACCGCCCGCAGCTCATCGCGCTCCACCTGCACCCCGACCGCGTACCGGGCCTGGGGCACCAGCCTCAGCAGGGTCCGCGGCTTGCCGCCGGTCGACACGCCGCGGCCGGCGTCCGCGACGAGCCCCTCGGCGCGCAGCCGCGCCGTGATCTTGCTGACGGCCTGCGGCGTGAGCCCCGTCCGCTCGGCGAGCTCCCCCCGCCCCAGCCCCGCCGCGCCGGCGCCCCGCAGCAGGTCCAGGACCAGCGCGTCGTTGTGCCCCCGCAGCGCCGGCAGGTTCACGCCGCTCACGCCGCCACCGCTCTGACCATTACCCCTGTCCACCTGCCCATTCTCCCTCCTCCTTGCACATGCGCAACACTGTTGCCAAAGTAATCACCATGAACTCCGCGCCGATGACCCCCACCACCCCCCTCCGTGTCGGCCTCGTCGGCTACGGCCTCGCCGGCTCCGTCTTCCACGCCCCGCTCGTCTCCGCCACCGCCGGACTGGCCCTGGACACGGTCGTCACCTCCGATCCGGCCCGGCAGGCGCAGGCACGCGAGGCGTACCCGGACGTCCGGATCGCCGCGTCGGCGCAGGAGCTCTGGGACCGCAGCCCCGCCTTGGACCTCGTCGTCATCGCCTCGCCGAACAGGACCCACGTCCCGCTGGCCACCGCCGCCCTGACCGCCGGCATCCCGGTCGTCGTGGACAAGCCCCTCGCCGCCACCGCCGCCGAGGCGCACGAACTGGCCGCACTCGCCGACCGGACCGGAACCTTCCTGTCCGTCTTCCAGAACCGCCGCTGGGACAACGACTTCCTCACCCTGCGCCGCCTCCTCGCCGACGGCGAACTCGGCGAGGTCCAGCGCTTCGAGTCCCGCTTCGAACGCTGGCGCCCGCAGCTCAAGGGCGGCTGGCGCGAATCCGGCGCCCCGGAGGAGGTCGGCGGCCTGCTGTACGACCTCGGCAGCCACGTGGTGGACCAGGCGCTGGTGCTGTTCGGCCCGGCCGTACGGGTGTACGCGGAGACCGACGTGCGCCGCCCCGGCGCGGAGGCGGACGACGACACGTTCATCGCCCTGACCCACGTGAACGGGGTCCGCTCCCACCTCTACGTCAGTGCGACCACCGCGCAACTCGGGCCGCGCTTCCGCGTGCTCGGCTCCCGGGCCGGCTACGTCAAGTACGGCCTCGACCCGCAGGAGGCGGCCCTGCGCGAGGGCCAGCGGCCGGTCGGGGACGCGGACGCCACGTGGGGCGTGGAGCCCGAGCACCTGTGGGGCCGGCTGGGCTCCGGCGAGTCCCCGCTGACCGGCGGCGGCACCCCGCTGCCGACGGTGCCGGGCAACTACCCGGCGTACTACGCGGCGGTGGCGAACGCGCTGCGCGCGGGCGGTCCGCCGCCGGTCGGCGCGCACGAGGCGGCCCAGTGCCTGGCCGTGCTGGAGGCGGCGCGGACCTCGTCCCGCGAGGGGATCACCGTGGATCTGAGCGACCGACGGACCACCTTGTCGTAAAACTTGGCGGTTTGCGGTCGCTTGACGATCTATCCTGCACAGATAATTGATCATTCTGTGCGCGAAGAACGGACCGCCCCTGTGAAGTTGCCCCGGATCGCATCGGTCGTCGCCACGGCCGCGATGGCCCCGGCCGTCCTGCTCGCCTCGCCGGCGTTCGCGGCTGACGCACCGTCGCCGTCCGTCCCGGCCGCTCCCGCCGCTCCTGCTCCCGGCGCTCCCGGCGCTCCGGCCTCGCCGGACCAGCCCGCGGAGGATCCGCAGGCCGCGAAGGACCGGGCCGCGATCCGGGCCATCCTGGCGGACCCGGCGAGCGGGCCCGGCGTACGGGAGGCGGCGGAGGCGGCGCTGAAGGGATCGGCCGCGGACATGCGGCACTTCCTGGAGGTGACCTGGGCGAAGAAGCATCACGAGGACAACCTCGTCCTGGTCGCCCGGATCGGCCAGGCCGGCGGGAAGGCCGTGAAGAAGGCAGCCACGGACGCCATGCAGGTGGGCACGCCCGAGGCGATCAACGAGTTCCTGAAGAACGGGCAGCACGTGGCCCGCTTCGAGGACGACCGCGTCGAGATGGCCCGCATGCTCCCCGGGGCGGGCAAGGCGATTACGGAGGCGGTCAACCGCCTGCTGAGCAGCGGAACGCGCGAGCAGGTGCGCGAGTTCGTGGCGACGGGCCAGCACACGCTGCGGGCCGAAGACGACCGGGTCGCGGTGCTGGGCATGCTGAAGGACGCCGGACCGGGCCTGAAGGCAGCCGCCATCAAGCTCCTGGAGGGCAACCCCAGCCCGGTGGAGCTGCGTACGTTCGTCACGAAGACGCAGCACGAGCTGCGCGACGACGACAACAGCGTCCTGATCTGGGCGATGCTCGACAAGGCCGGCCCGGAGCTGCGGAAGGCGGCGATCGCTGCCATCAAGGGAACGGCCGCCGACCGGGCCGAGTTCCTCAAGACCGGCCAGTACGTGGCCCGGGACAAGGACAAGGCGGCCGAGGGCCGGACGGGCTCGGGCGGCGACAAGAACACCGACACGTCCGGTACCGGGCAGACGAAGGACACCGCCACCGCGAACGGCGGCACGTCAGCCTCCGGCGGCAAGAGCACCGGCAACGGAAACGGAAACGGCAACCTGACGGCGGCGGGGGGCTCCGGCGCCCTCGCGAGCACGGGCGCCGCCCCCCATCTCGCCCTGCTCGCGGGGGGCAGCGCCGCGGCTCTCGGGGTGGGCGCCGGCCTGGTCTTCACCTCCCGCCGCCGCCGCGCATCGGCCAACGGCTGACCGCAGCCGCACCGCGGCGCCCGCGGCACGGGGACACCACGGGTGGACGCGGGAGGGGCGGGGCCGACGGC
>NZ_JBEZBN010000052.1:0-43680 GCF_040647115.1 Streptomyces sp. NPDC044571 | reverse complement strand
GGCAGCAGCCGTACGCCGGGAGCCGCGGCCCCCGTCCAGTTCTGCTTCACCGCCGACACGAAGGCGGCCGTGGCTCCCGGCCCGCCGGACGGGTGCATTCGGTCGGGGCGGGGGCGTCATGCGACGATGAGCGGCATGTCGCAGCCGTTCAACCACCGGGGTTCGGTCTCGCCGCCCGCGCGCCCGGACGCGTCCATGTCGCTGCTGACGCATGTAATGGACCACAGTCTCGACGAGGGCTATGCGGAGGCGTCGGCCCGGCGGGAGGCCGAGGGCACGGCGGGACTGCCGCGGACCCTCAAGGCCAGGCTGGCGCTCGCCGCCGGCCTCGTCCTCGCGGCCATGGTGGTCACGCTCGGTGCCGCCCAGGCGCGCGTGGCTGCGCCCGTGCTGGCCAAGGAGCGCCAGGAGCTGATCGACCGGGTGCAGCGGGCCGACGAGCACGCGGACGGCCTGGAGCAGGACATCGAGCGGCTGCGGGAGAACGTCGCGAGCCGCCAGCGCGAGGCGCTCAAACAGCACGGCGGCGACCAGGGGCAGCTGGTGGCGCTGTTGTCGGGTGCCACGGAGGTACGGGGTCCGGGGGTCAAGCTGGTGGTGGACGACGCCAAGGGCTCCTCCACGGGCGGCGGGGGCAAGCCGCGGGAGAACGCCGGCTTCTCCGACACCGGCCGGCTCCGGGACCGGGACATGCAGAAGATCGTCAACGGGCTGTGGCAGTCCGGGGCGGAGGCGATCTCGATCAACGGACAACGGCTGACGGCACTGTCGGCGATCCGCGCCGCGGGTGACGCGATACTGGTCGACAACCGGCCGTTGGTCCCGCCGTACGAGGTGCTGGCGGTGGGGGACAAGAAGCGGCTGGGGACCGCGTTCCAGGACTCGGCGGACGGCCAGTACCTGCACGTGCTGCAGGAGAGCTACGGGATTCGTTACACGCTGTCCGCCGTGGACGAGGTGCGGCTGCCTGCCGCGTCGAGCCTGACCGTACGTACAGCTACAGCAGAAGAGCCGAAGAAGGGTGCATCGTGATCGCGGTACTGGGCCTCGTGGCCGGAGTGGTGGTCGGACTTCTCGTCCGGCCCGAGGTGCCGGCCGTGGTGGAGCCTTATCTGCCGATCGCCGTGGTGGCGGCGCTGGACGCGGTGTTCGGCGGTCTGCGCGCGATGCTGGACGGCATCTTCGTGGACAAGGTCTTCGTGGTGTCGTTCCTGTCGAACGTGGTGGTGGCCGCGCTGATCGTCTTCCTCGGTGACAAGCTGGGCGTGGGCTCCCAGCTGTCGACCGGTGTGGTCGTCGTCCTGGGCATCCGCATCTTCTCCAACGCCGCGGCCATCCGCCGGCACGTGTTCCGGGCGTGAGGCCGATGAGTACGAATGACACCCCGCCCGAGGAACCGAACGTCCCCGAGCAGCCTCTGGAAGAGGGGAAGGCGTCGCAGGTCGCCGAGCCTCCGCAGACAGGTCGGCAGCGGCTGGCGGCGGGTCTGTGGCCGCCGCGGGTGAGCCGGGCCCAACTGATCGTCGCGTTGCTGCTGTTCGTCCTCGGTCTGGGGCTGGCCATCCAGGTGCGGTCCAACAGTGACAACAGCTCCCTGCGGGGGGCCCGCCAGGAGGACCTCGTACGGATCCTGGACGAGCTGGACGGGCGGACGAAGCGTCTGGAGGACGAGAAGCAGCGGTTGGAGGATCAGCGCAGGGAGCTGGAGAGCAGCTCGAACCAGGCCGAGGAGGCGCGCAGGCAGACCGTGGAGAAGGAGCGCCAACTCGGCATCCTGGCCGGTACGGTGGCTGCGCAGGGGCCCGGCATCACGCTGCGGATCACCGATCCCGGGAACCAGGTGCAGTCCGACCAGTTGCTGGACACGCTCCAGGAGCTGCGGGCGGCCGGGGCCGAGGCGATCCAGGTCAACGGGGTGCGCATCGTGGCGGGCTCGTATTTCTCGGACGAGGGCGGCGGCATCGGCATCGACGGTAAGAAGATCACACAACCCTACGAGTTCAGGGTGATCGGCAAGCCGCAGGATCTGGAGCCGGCGCTGAACATCCCGGGAGGTGTCGTGCAGACGCTGGAGAAGGAGCAGGCCACCGTCGCCGTCACACGGTCGGCGAAGATCGTTGTGGATGCCTTGCGGCCTGCGAAGCAGCCTGACTACGCTCGGTCGTCATCGTCGTGATGCGGGACGGAGAGCGGATGGGCCCACGCGGGCGGGTGCCTGCGGGGGGTCGACGCGCCGAAGTCGCGGTGCGTGGTGGAAACTGTCTGGTGGTTACGGACGTTGTGAGAATGTCCGGGTCGGCAGGTGTGTGCATTCGGAGTTCGTCCTGCCCCACGGGCGGGTCTGTTTCGGTCAAGGGGAATCGCCCGTGAAGTTGTTTGAGAAGTTGTTCGGCAAGAAGAGCCGTGAGGAAAGCGGTGCGGCCAGGCACCGTGCGGGGCAGGGGGAGGTGGAAGGGCAGGGCGACCGGCCGCTCTTCCGGGACGAGGTCGCCGGCCCGGGTGATGTTCCGGGTGCGCAGGGTGGGTCGGCTGTTGACCCTGCCGGTTCCGGCCGCATAGGTTTCGGTGAACCATCGACCTCAACCACGGGTGGAGGGTTTGCCCCCGACCCGTACGCCACCAATGCCTCCGCGGGGCAGCCGCGGCGCGAGGAGCCGTCCATGTCGGCCGAGCAGGTGTGCAGCAGGTGTGGGCACCGCAGCGATGCGGCGAGCCGGTTCTGCTCGAACTGCGGGGCGCCGCTGCGGGCGGGCCTGACGCCGGAGCGTGCCTCGGAGACCACGTCCACGATCTCGATCTCGGGCCTTGAGGCCTACGAGGCCGAGGCGTCGGGACAGCACGTGTCGTCCTCCCTGTCCCCCGAGGCCCAGGCCGCGGTGGAGGCACTGCCCCCGGGTTCCGCCCTGCTGATCGTGCGGCGCGGTCCCAACTCCGGCAGCCGCTTCCTGCTGGACGGTGAGCTGACCACGGCGGGCCGGCACCCGCAGAGCGACATCTTCCTGGACGACGTCACCGTCTCCCGGCGGCATGTCGAGTTCCGCAGGAGCCAGGACGGCGGTTTCACCGTCTCCGACGTCGGCAGCCTCAACGGCACGTACGTGAACCGCGAGCCGATCGACTCCGTCGCCCTGCACAACGGCGACGAGGTGCAGATCGGCAAGTACCGACTGGTCTTCTACGCGAGTCTGCGGGGTATCTGACCCTCCCCCAGACCCCGCCCCCGGCATGCCGGGAGGTGTCCCAGGGGGGACCCACCAGGGAAGGTCCCATGCTGCGTACCACGACCGGCGGTGCCGAGAAGAACGGCACCGCCGGCTCGGCCGGGCGGCTGGTGAGCATCGGCACGGTGCTCACGATGCTGCGCGACGAGTTCCCCGAAGTCACGATTTCGAAGATTCGTTTCCTGGAGGCGGAGGGGCTCGTCGAGCCGCGGCGCACGCCTTCGGGATATCGCAAGTTCAGCACGGAGGACGTGGAGCGCCTCGCCCGCATCCTGCGGCTGCAGCGCGACCACTACCTGCCGTTGAAGGTGATCCGCGAGCAGCTGGACGCGCTCGACCGCGGTGAGCAGATCCGCATCCCGGCGCCCACGGCGCACGGGGACGCAGCCGACCCGTCGGCGGCCTCCGCGGGATACCCGGAGGCGGCCCGGGAACGGCCCGCCGTGGCCCGGGTGGGCCGGGCGGAGCTGATCGCCGCGGCCGAGGTGGACGAGGCGCAGCTGGCCGAGTGGGAGTCGTACGGGCTGATCGCGGAGGATCCCGGCGGCGGATTCGACGGCGAGACGGTCACGGTGGCCCGCCTGGTGGCCGATCTGGGCCGGTTCGGGCTGGAACCCCGGCACCTGAGGGCGATGAAGGCCGCCGCGGACCGGGAGGCGGGCCTGGTGGAGCAGGTCGTGGCGCCGCTGCGGCGGCACCGCAATCCGCAGACCCGGGCCCATGCCGAGGCCACCATGAAGGAGCTCGCGGGGCTCTCCGTACGGCTGCACGAGGCCCTCGTGGAGACCGCTCTCGGGGTCCGTCTGCGCTGAGCGGCGAGGGCCCGACTACCCAAACCTGCCGGGCAGGTCCTAGGGTTGCTGTGTGAACGAGCTCGACGTTGTGGGTGTCCGGGTGGAAATGCCCTCCAACCAACCGATCGTGCTCCTGCGTGAAGTGGGAGGCGACCGGTACCTCCCCATCTGGATCGGACCTGGGGAGGCGACCGCCATTGCCTTCGCGCAGCAGGGCATGGCCCCTGCCCGGCCGCTGACGCACGACCTTTTCAAGGACGTGCTGGAGGCGATCGGCGAGGAGCTCACCGAGGTCCGGATCACGGACCTGCGGGAGGGCGTCTTCTACGCGGAGCTGGTCTTCGCCAGTGGGGTGGAGGTGAGCGCGCGGCCTTCGGATGCCATAGCGTTGGCCCTGCGCACGGGAACGCCGATCTACGGCAGCGACGGCGTGCTGGACGACGCCGGTATCGCGATTCCCGACGAGCAGGAGGACGAGGTGGAGAAGTTCCGCGAGTTCCTCGACCAGATCTCCCCCGAGGACTTCGGAACCGGCCCGCAGTAGAACCTCGGCCGTGCCGTCCGGCGGTCGCCCCGAAGCGCTGCAGCCCATTCGAGTAGCCTTTCCCCGGTACGGGGCACGGGAAACCACTCTCAGGGTGATTATCACTCGGCGTGCCGAGTGTGGCGATCGTTGACGCACCCCTGGTGACTGCCTACCTTCGAGGGGGCAGGTCAAGGACGGAGGGTCGGCGTGAGAGTCACGGGCGACGGTACGACCGGGGGCATCCCCGCACGGAGTGACAGTGGGCCGTACCCGCTCCACGGCAGTGCGGCCAAACCCGCGCGCCGTCAGCCGGAGGCGGCCCCGGCCGGTCCGGCGGGTGGCGATCCGGCACCCGAGCAGGTCGGCTACCGCGGACCGACGGCATGTGCCGCGGCGGGCATCACGTACCGGCAGCTGGACTACTGGGCGCGCACCGGGCTGGTGGAGCCCACGGTGCGCCCCGCGTTCGGCTCCGGCACCCAGCGCCTCTACAGCTTCCGCGACGTCGTCGTCCTCAAGATCGTCAAGCGCTTCCTGGACACCGGGGTGGCGCTGCAGAACATCCGCACCGCCGTGCAGCACCTGCGCGACCGGGGTTTCTCGGACCTGGAGCGCATGACGCTGATGAGCGACGGCGCCACCGTGTACGAGTGCACCTCACCGGACCAGGTGGTGAGCCTGCTGGAGGGCGGCCAGGGCATCTTCGGCATCGCCGTGGGGGTGGTCTGGCGCGACGTGGAGAAGGCGCTGTCGCAGCTCCACGGGGAGCGGGTCGACACCGGCGAGACGGTCGTCGGACACAACCCGACCGACGAGCTGGCAGCGCGGCGCAACCGGGCCGGCTAACCGGCGTCCGGCCGACGCCGGCCGGCCCGCACCCGTACGGACTCCCGCATTGTCAGTGGTGTGAGGCAGCATCGGTGCTGTGAGATCCGCGCCGACCATCCTCCACCTGGACATGGACGCCTTCTACGCCTCCGTGGAGCAGGCGTCGAAGCCGAGCCTGCGCGGGAAGGCCGTGATCGTCGGCGGGCTGGGGCCGCGCGGGGTCGTCGCCACCGCCTCGTACGAGGCCAGGCGCTTCGGGGTGCACTCGGCGATGCCGATGGCCCAGGCCAGGAGGTTGTGTCCGAACGGGGCCTACCTGATCCCGCGCTTCACCCTGTACCGGGCGGTCAGCGATGTGGTCATGGCCCTGCTGCGGCAGCTGTCGCCGCTGGTGGAGCCGCTGAGCCTGGACGAGGCCTTCGTGGACCTGGAGGCGGGCGGCGCCGCCTTCGACGCGGTGAGCGCCCGTGCGGCCGGTGAGCGGCTGCGGGCCGAGATCCTGGCCGCGACCGGGCTGAGCGCCTCCGTGGGGCTCGCCGGCTCGAAGATGCTGGCCAAGGTGGCCTCCGAAGAGGCCAAGCCCGACGGCCTGCTGCTGATCGAGGTCGGCACGGAGCGGGAGCTGCTCGCGCCGATGTCGGTACGGACCCTGCCCGGAGTGGGGCCGGCCACCGGGGAGCACCTGCGGCGGGCCGGGATCACCACCGTGGGGGAGCTGGCGGAGGCCGGTGAGGACGAGCTGGTCCGGATGGTCGGGCGTTCGCACGGGGTGGGCCTGTACCGGATGGCGCTGGGGCTGGACGACCGGCCGGTGGTCGCGGAGCGCGACGCGAAGTCCGTGTCGGTGGAGGACACCTTCGACGTCGACCTGCACGACCGGGTGCGGATCCGGGGCGAGGTGCAGCGCCTCGCCGAACGGTGCGTGCAGCGGCTGCGGGCGTCCGGGCACTCGGGGCGCACGATCGTGCTGAAGGTCCGGCGCTACGACTTCTCGACGCTGACGCGCTCCGAGACGCTGCGGGGGCCCACCGATGATCCGGCGGTGGTGCGGGAGGCGGCGGGGCGGCTGCTGGAGGGCGTGGACACCACGGGCGGGGTGCGGCTGCTGGGGGTGGGGGTGAGCGGGCTGGCGGACTACACGCAGGAGGACCTGTTCGCGCAGTCGCTGGCGGCCGGGCCGGAGCCGGGCGCTGCGGGCACCGGCGAGCCGGATGCCGCCGCCGAGTCCGGTGGTCCCGGGGGGTCCGAGGGTGACCGGGAGGCGGCGGAGCCGCCCGCGGAGCCCGGCACCGGGCCCGCCCGGCAGCGGCACTGGGCGGCCGGAAGCGATGTGCGGCATGCGGTCTACGGACCGGGCTGGGTGCAGGGCAGCGGGGTCGGCCGGGTGACCGTGCGGTTCGAGCAGCCGGGATCGCCGCCGGGGCGGGTGCGCACGTTCCGGGTGGACGATCCCGAGCTGGAACCGACCGATCCGCTGCCGCTGGTGGGCGGGGCGGCCGGCTAGCCGGGGTGGTTCTCGTCGCCGGCGAGCCGCCCGAAATCGCGGTTCTCGGCCCCGGGGTCCTGCGGCGCGGGACGGAAGTCGGAGGGGAGGGAGACGTCCAGGCCGTAGTGGTGGTACAGCTGGAGTTCCTGCTCGGGGGAGAGGTGGCGGCCGACGCCGAAGTCCGGGGCGTCCCTGATCAGGGAGCGTTCGAAGGGGACCCGGAGGCCGTCGCCGACCAACTCGCTCGGTTCCAGGGGCACGAAGGCGTCGCGGCTGAAGAGCCCTGTGCGTACGGCCGCCCATTCCGGCACGCCTGTGGCATCGTCGAGGTAGACCTCGTCGATGGTTCCGATCTTGGTGCCGTTGCGGTCGAACGCCTTGCGGCCGATCAGGCTGCGCGGATCGATGTCGGTCTGCACGGTACCTCCATGTGATCGCAACTGCTCCGTAATGACTACAAAAGTGCATTTCCGGGGAGGGGGCCACTCGAAAGAGGTCCCGGAACCTCGCTGGTAGGCTGGGTACCGGCTGTTGACCCTGTGCGGGAGAGTCCTCCGAGTGAGTTCGACGGAGGCGCCGAAGGAGCAAATCCTCCCCGGAATCTCTCAGGCATACGTACCGCACGGACGAGGCCACTCTGGAAAGCAGGGGCGGGTACCGGGCGCGCAGTGCCGGTTCCCCTCCTCACCGACGGTGAAAGCCGGATCGTGCGGAAGACATCCCGCAGGGCCCGGTGAAGCTCTCAGGTTGAGATGACAGAGGGGGAGGCCGTCCGGGTGCCCGCGCCGTGGTGCCCCTCGCAGGTCGTACGACCCAGGAGGCCTCCGTACATGACCGCCAACCGCATTCCGCTCTCCCAGCTGGAGCGAGGCATCCCCTTCGAGCAGCGCCACATCGGCCCGGACGCCGAGGCGCAGGCCAAGATGCTCGCCCACGTGGGCTACGGCTCGCTGGACGACCTGACCGCCGCCGCCGTGCCGGACGTGATCAAGAGCGCCGAGGCGCTCGATCTGCCCGGGGCACGGACCGAGGCCGAGGTGCTGGCCGAGCTGCGTCGGCTCGCCGACCGCAACCAGGTTCTGACCTCCATGATCGGTCTCGGCTACTACGGGACCTTCACGCCGCCGGTGATCCTGCGCAACGTCATGGAGAACCCGGCCTGGTACACGGCGTACACGCCCTACCAGCCGGAGATCTCGCAGGGCCGCCTGGAGGCGCTGCTCAACTTCCAGACCGTCGTCGCCGACCTGACCGGCCTGCCGACCTCCGGCGCCTCCCTGCTCGACGAGGGCACGGCCGCCGCCGAGGCCATGACCCTGGCCCGCCGCGTGGGCAAGGCCAAGGGCAACGTCTTCCTCGTCGACGCCGACGCGCTGCCGCAGACCATCGCCGTGATCGAGACCCGCGCCGAGCCGATCGGCATCGAGGTCGTCGTCGCCGACCTGTCCGCCGGCATCCCGGCTGAGGTCGCCGAGCGCGGCGTCTTCGGTGTGCTGCTCCAGTACCCGGGCGCCTCCGGTGCCGTACGCGAGATCAAGCCGGTCATCGACCAGGCGCACGAGCTCGGCGCGATCGTCGCCGTCTCCGCCGACCTGCTCGCCCTCACCCTGCTGGCCTCCCCGGGCTCGCTGGGCGCGGACATCGCCGTGGGCACGACCCAGCGCTTCGGCGTCCCGATGGGCTTCGGCGGCCCGCACGCCGGCTACATGGCCGTCCAGGACAAGCACGCCCGCTCGCTGCCGGGCCGCCTCGTCGGCGTGTCCGTGGACGCGGACGGCAACAAGGCCTACCGGCTGGCGCTGCAGACCCGTGAGCAGCACATCCGCCGTGAGAAGGCCACCAGCAACATCTGTACCGCGCAGGTGCTGCTCGCCGTCATGGCCGGCATGTACGCCGTCTACCACGGCCCGGACGGTCTGCGGACGATCGCCCGCCGCACCCACCGCTACGCGGCGCTGCTCGCGGCCGGTCTGACGGCCGGCGGGGTCGAGATCGTCCACGGCTCGTACTTCGACACCCTCACCGCGCGGGTTCCCGGCAAGGCCGCCGAGGTCGTCGCCGCCGCCCGCGAGGGCGGGGTCAACCTCTTCCAGGTCGACGCCGACCACGTCTCCCTGTCCTGCGACGAGACGACGCTGCGCGCCGACATCGAGGCCGTCTGGGCCGCCTTCGGCGTCAGCGCCGACATCGAGGCCCTGGACGGGACCACCGCCGACGCGCTGCCCGAGGGCCTGCTGCGCTCCGACGACTACCTCGCGCACCCGGTCTTCCACCAGCACCGCTCCGAGACCGCGATGCTGCGCTACCTGCGCAAGCTCGCGGACAAGGACTACGCGCTGGACCGCGGCATGATCCCGCTGGGCTCCTGCACCATGAAGCTCAACGCGACCACCGAGATGGAGCCGGTCACCTGGCCCGAGTTCGGCCAGCTGCACCCGTTCGCCCCGGTCGACCAGGCCGAGGGGTACCTCACGCTCATCACCGAGCTGGAGGAACGTCTCTGCGAGGTCACGGGCTACGACAAGGTCTCCATCCAGCCGAACGCCGGCTCCCAGGGCGAGCTCGCCGGTCTGCTGGCCGTGCGCGCCTACCACCGGGCGAACGGCGACGAGCAGCGCACCGTCTGCCTCATCCCGTCCTCCGCGCACGGCACCAACGCCGCCAGCGCCGTGATGGCCGGCATGAAGGTGGTCGTGGTGAAGACCGCCGACGACGGCGAGGTCGACACCGACGACCTGCGCGCCAAGATCGAGCAGTACCGCGACGAGCTCGCGGTGCTGATGATCACGTACCCCTCGACGCACGGCGTGTTCGAGGAGCACGTCGCCGACATCTGCGCCCAGGTGCACGAGGCCGGCGGCCAGGTCTACGTGGACGGCGCCAACCTCAACGCCCTGGTGGGCCTGGCCAAGCCGGGTCACTTCGGCGGCGACGTCTCGCACCTGAACCTGCACAAGACCTTCTGCATCCCGCACGGCGGCGGCGGTCCGGGCGTCGGCCCGGTCGGTGTCCGGGCGCACCTGGCCCCGTACCTGCCGAACCACCCGCTGCAGCCGACGGCCGGTCCCGAGACGGGCGTGGGCCCGATCTCGGCCGCGCCGTGGGGTTCGGCCGGCATCCTGCCGATCTCCTGGTCGTACGTGCGCCTCATGGGCGGCGAGGGCCTCAAGCGCGCCACGCAGGTGGCGGTGCTCGGCGCGAACTACATCGCCAAGCGCCTGGAGCCGCACTACCCGGTGCTCTACACCGGCCCGGGCAACCTGGTCGCGCACGAGTGCATCATCGACCTGCGCCCGCTGTCGAAGGCGACGGGCGTGAGCGTGGACGACATCGCCAAGCGTCTGATCGACTACGGCTTCCACGCGCCGACCATGTCCTTCCCGGTGGCCGGCACGCTGATGATCGAGCCGACCGAGTCGGAGGACCTCACCGAGATCGACCGCTTCTGCGACGCGATGATCGCGATCCGCGGCGAGATCGAGCGGGTCGCGGGCGGCGAGTGGCCGGTGGACGACAACCCGCTGGCGAACGCCCCCCACACGGCGGCCGCGCTGGGCGGGGAGTGGAAGCACCCGTACACCCGTGACGAGGCCGTCTTCCCCGGCGGGGTCACGGCCGCGGAGAAGTACTGGCCGCCGGTGCGCCGTATCGACGGTGCCTTCGGCGACCGCAACCTGGTCTGCTCCTGCCCGCCGCTGGACGAGTACGACAACTGAGCGGCATGCCGGAGCGGGTTGCCGTACGGCGACCTGACATATTCGTATGACATGACCGTATGAAGAAGGGGCCGGTCCGGGATGATGAATCCCGGGCCGGCCCCTTCTCGGTTCCGTGCTGTTCCCTGCGGTTCCGTGCGGTTGCGTGGTGCTCTTGCGTGCGGTCGCCGATCAGGCCGCCTTCACCACGTGCGCCGCCGCGAGCGGACGGTGCGGTGCGATGATCTGGCCGTCCGGCAGCAGCTCACCGGTGTCCTCGAAGAGCAGGACACCGTTGCACAGCAGGCTCCAGCCCTGCTCCGGGTGGTTTGCCACCGGCTTGGCGGCCTCCCGGTCGGCGGAGTCGGCTGACGGGCATGCTGGCTGGTGCTGGCACATGGATGCGTTCTTTCGCTGCGGTGTGGTCTGTGTGCTGCGGCTCGATGCCTTGTTCATGGCCGCCCCCCGTTTTCAACGTCTTGGTTTGGTCAGGATCCCAGTGTTGCCCTCCGGACCGGAGTCCGCAGGGATTTCCCGGCAGCTGTCCTCATAGATTGATGACGCATCACTCGTGCGGGCGGTTCAGGTCAACTCCCCTGTCATTTCGGGTGGTTCGCAGGTGGCCCGAGTGGGCTAGACCGAATGGGTCGTTCGGGTCAGTGCCCGTATCAGGCCTGCTCAGGCGGCCGGTGCGGCCACCGACGGCGGGAGCGGCGGGGCGGGCGGAGTCAGCCGGTGGGTCAGCACCGGCAGCAGTTCGGACACGGGATGCGGCCGGTACGCGGCGATGCCGGGCGGCGCCGGCGCCAGCGGCACCAGCAGATCCGCGGCGGCCGGCAGGCCGGCGGAGGCGTCCGCGCCCACCGCCCCGTGCAGCCACAGGGTCAGCATGTACAGCTCGGGTACGGACAGCAGCCGCGGCTGGTAGCTCTTGCCGAGCGACTCCGCCTGGCGCAGGGCGCGTTCGGTGGCTGCCACATAGGGGCCCTCGAAGAAATGGGAGAAGGCCCACCCGTCCGGCGTCAGCCGGGTGTCCGCGGCGGCGACGTAGCGGTCGCCGCTGCGGATCAGGAACCGCCAGCCGGTCAGCCGGGTGCGGGGCGGGCGGCCTCCCGCAGCGAGCTGGGAGATGTTCAGCCGGTCGAGGACGTGGACCGGCAAGGGCAGTTCGGCGGTCAGCGGCCCCTGCAGCGCGCGCAGGGACGGGGTGTGCGCCTCGTGCACGGCGGTGGGGGAACCGAGTGCCGCGAGGACGCTGCGCAGGGCGGGCGCGGGAGCCGGAGGGACATGCAGCGGCATGGTGGGTCGCCTCTCACTTGGGAGACCTGTGGAACGGGGCAGGTGCGGACGGCGCTGTCGCATTCTGGGGCCAGAGGGGGGCTGAGGGGCAATGGCCGCGCGCCAACTCTCTGCCTCGTTTGCGGAGTTTATACGACATGTGTTCACCCAGTGTTTCGGCTAGCTGTCCCACCTATTGCGGACAAGGCGCTTACCGGTCCCGCTGCGATGGCTTTCATGTCGGATAGCCGCGAACAAGTCGCGCTGACCTCGGAGGCTACCGGAAAGGGGCTCGGCTGGAAAGCGCCCATAATCCGGAACCGGCAAAACCGACGCGGAATTTGCAGTCGACGGCATGCCAGGTGAATGTGCCATAGCGCCCGTCGGCCAAACCGGCGCACGCTCCCCGCCACGCACGCCGCCCCGGCGTTATGGATCACGACCGCGGGGCATCATCGACCGTACACGCGGGCCTGGGTGTGCGGGGCCAGGCCACTTGAGGAGGGGACGCTTCGATGGGGGAGAAGGTCGTGGCGGGCGGATTCGACCTGTCCGATCGGCATCGGTACCGCAGGAAGCTCCACGAGTGCCTGGAGGGGCTGGAGCGGCTTCTGGCAGAGAAGAGGTTCGATCGACCCAAGAACATGATGGGGTTGGAGATCGAGCTGAATCTCGCGGGCGCCGACGGGTTGCCGCGCATGGTGAATGCGCAGGTGCTGGAGAGGATTGCGAGCACTGATTTCCAAACCGAACTCGGAATGTTCAACCTGGAGGTAAACGTACTTCCGCACCGGCTCGGCGGCCGCGTATTCGACCAGCTCGCCGAGGAGCTGAGCACGGGGCTCGCCTATGCTCACCGGCAGGCCGCGGACATCGACGCCGGAGTGGTGATGATCGGCATCCTGCCGACGATCACCCGCTCCGACCTCGTCACCGCCAACCTGTCGGCGGTGGACCGCTACTCGCTGCTGAACGAGCAGATCCTGATGATGCGCGGCGAGGACTTCCGGCTGGACATCGACGGCGTCGAGCGGCTGACGTGGAGCACCGGCTCGATCGTCCCCGAGGCCGCGTGCACCTCCGTACAACTGCACCTGCAGGTGACACCGGGCCGCTTCGCCGACGTGTGGAACGCGGCGCAGGCGGTGACCGCCGTGCAGATAGCCGTCGGCGCCAATTCGCCGTTCCTGTTCGGGCGCGAGCTCTGGCGGGAGTCGCGGCCGCCGCTGTTCACCCAGGCCACCGACACCCGCCCGCCGGAACTGCAGGCGCAGGGGGTGCGGCCGCGGACCTGGTTCGGTGAGCGCTGGGTGGAGTCGGCGTACGAGCTCTTCGCGGAGAACGTCCGCTACTTCCCCGCGCTCCTGCCGATCTGCGACGAGGAGGAGCCGCTGCGCGTCCTGGCGGAGGGCGGGGTGCCGAGCCTGCAGGAGCTGGTCCTGCACAACGGCACCGTCTACCGCTGGAACCGGCCCGTGTACGGGGTCGCCGACGGGGTGCCGCACCTGCGGGTGGAGAACCGGGTGCTGCCGGCGGGGCCGACCGTCGCCGACGTGGTGGCGAACGCCGCGTTCTACTACGGGCTCGTCCGCACCCTCGCCGACGAGCCGCGGCCGGTGTGGACCCGGCTGCCGTTCGCCGAGGCGGAGGCCAACTTCGACGCGGCGTGCCGGTACGGGATCGACGCGCGGCTGAGGTGGCCGCGCCGCGGCCGGGGCGGCGGGCTGGCCGGCGTGTCCGCCGTACGCCTCGTCCTGGACGAGCTGCTGCCGATGGCGGCGGCCGGGCTGGACGCCTGGGGCATCGAGCCCGCCGACCGGGACCGCTACCTCGGCATCATCGAGGAGCGCTGCCAGCGGCGGGTGAACGGGGCGACCTGGCAGGTGGACACCTATCACCGGGCGCTCGCGTCAGGGATGGAGCGGGACGCCGCGCTGGCCGCGATCACCCGCCGCTACAGCGAGCTCAGCCACCGGGGCGAACCGGTGCACACCTGGCCCGTCGGGCTGGTGGAGGAGGAGGTGGACGCCCCGCTGCCGCTCCGGCGCTGAGCCGGGCCGCCCGGCGCGCGAGGCCCGTGATCCCGTTCCCCCGGTGAAGAGGCAGTATGGGGTGGTCGGAACGGGATGGCGGGACGGGAGGCGGACGTGCGGGCTGAGCCGGAGCCGGTGGTCGAGGCGGCGCCAGGCAGCGGGCGAGGGGTACTGCGCGCCGAGACGCTGCTCGTGCTGGCGCTGTCGCTGGGCGCGAGCGCCGTCTCCGCGCTGATCAGCTTCACCGGCTCGCTGACCAAGCCCGGCGGCCTCAAGGACCAGGCCGCCACGCTGAACGGTTCGTACGCCCCGGGCCGGCCCTGGCTGGACCTGGCCTGGCAGCTGTTCGGGATCGCCACCGCGCTGGTTCCGGTGCTGCTGGTCGCCCACCTGCTGACCCGGGAGGGGGCGCCGGGCCTGCGGGTCCTCGGCCTCGACCGGACCCGGCGGGCCTGGGACCTGGGCCGGGGCGCCGTGGTCGCGGCCGGGATCGGCAGCGCGGGGCTGGCCTTCTACCTGGCGGCGCGGGCGGGCGGCTTCAACCTGACGGTGGTGCCGGAGGCGCTGCCCGACGTGTGGTGGAAGTTCCCCGTACTGGTCCTCTCCGCGGTGCAGAACTCCGTGGTGGAGGAGGTCATCGTGCTGGCCTACCTGCTGCGCCGGCTCGACCAGCTGGGCTGGTCGCCGACGGGAGCGCTGGTGGCCAGCTCGGTGCTGCGCGGCTCCTACCACCTCTACCAGGGGATCGGAGGGTTCCTGGGCAACGTGGTGATGGGCGTCGTCTTCGTGCTGGCCTACCGCCGCTGGGGCCGGGTCGGACCCCTCGTCGTCGCGCACGCCCTGCTCGACATCGTGGCCTTCGGCGGGTACGCGCTGCTCGCGGGCAAGGTGGGCTGGCTCCCGACCCCCTAGAGGCGGGCCGTCCGGCTCAGGGACGCGCCAGGAGTTCCCCGTCGACGACCGTGACCGCGTGGCCGGTCAGCAGGGTGCGCTCGCCGGACAGGGTGACCCGGACCAGGCCCGTACGGTCCCCGCCCTGCAGGCCCGTCAGCCCGGTACGGCCCAGGCGGGCAGCCCAGAACGGGGCGAGCGCCGTGTGGGCGCTGCCGGTGACCGGGTCCTCGTCGATCCCGAGGGCCGGGAAGAAGCCGCGGGAGACGAAGTCGTACCCGCGGGAGGGGTCCTCGGCGGCCGCCGTGACGATCACCCCGCGCCGGGCGTAGCCGCGCAGGGCGGCGAAGTCGGGGCGCAGCTCCCGTACGGTCCGCTCGTCCGCCAGCTCGACCACCAGGTCGCCGATGTGCGCCGAGGTGTCGTGGACGGACACGATGTCGGCGCCCAGGGCGTGCTGCACCGCAGGGACCGTCGCCACCGGCGTCAGGGAGGACGTCGGGAAGTCCAGGGTGATCGTGCCGTCCGCGGCGGCCTCCGCCGTGAGGATGCCGCACCGCGCCCTGAACCGGATGAGGCCCCGGGCCAGGCCGGCGGCCGTGAGGACGTGGGCGGTGGCGAGGGTCGCGTGGCCGCACATGTCGACCTCGGCGGTCGGGGTGAACCAGCGCAGCGCCCAGTCGGCGTCCTCGCCGGCCGGCAGGGGAAGCGCGAAGGCCGTCTCGGAGAGGTTGACCTCGGCTGCGACCTGTCGCAGCCAGGCGTCCGGCGGGAACGCGCCGTCGAGGAGGAGGACTCCGGCGGGGTTGCCGCCGAAGGGGCGGTCGGTGAAGGCGTCGACGATTCGGAGGCGCATGCCCCGACCGTAGGGGCCGGTTGTGATTGTCGACAAAGGCCAATGCGTGAGGACTGGCCTGGTCAGCCCTGTGTTCGGTACGAGTTTCCGATATATCGTTGACGCATCGCGATGGATCAACGATAGTTGAGGCATCGCAACGGCGACCGCCGGGGCGACGACCACCACAGACGAGACGACACAGGCGAAAGGAGCGCAGTCATGCGTTCACACGGACAGCACGGACACGGCCACGGACATGAGCACGGACGGGGCCACGGCCACTGCGGGCCCGATCGTCGGGAGGAGTTCAGGGGGCTGCGTGCCGCCTTCGGCCCCTTCGGGCCGCCCTTCGGAGGCGGACCCTTCGGCGGGCGGGGCGGACGCGGCGGACCGCGCGGCCGGGCCCGGCGAGGCGATGTGCGCGCCTCGATCCTGGCGCTGCTCAAGGACCGCCCGATGCACGGCTACGAGATGATCCAGGAGATCGGCGAACGCAGTGGCGGGGCCTGGAAGCCCAGCCCCGGCTCGGTGTACCCCACCCTCCAGCTGCTGGAGGACGAGGGTCTGATCACCAGCGAGAGCGAGGGCGGCAAGAAGCTGTTCACGCTCACGGACGCGGGCCGCACGGAGGCCGAGTCGGGCTCCGGTGCCCCGTGGGCCGAGGCCGGCCGCGGCTTCGACTTCGAGGCGATGCACGAGATCCGGACGGCCGGGTTCGGCCTGATGGAGGCCTTCGGGCAGGTCTTCAAGACCGGCTCGCCCGAGCAGCGCGAGAAGGCCCTCGCCGTCATCAACGACGCCCGCAAGAAGCTCTACCTGATCCTGGCCGACGAGCACTGAGCCGGCCGCTCCCACCGCGTCGCAGCGCGCCCCGCGAGTCATCCCGCGGGGCACGCCGGCGTACGTACGGACGCGCTCGGAGGGGTCAGGCGACCAGGCCGGCCAGCTTGCGCAGCGACTCGTTCAGTGCGGCGGTGGCCGAGTCCTTGAGCTTGCCCGCCATCAGGGAGACGGCCGCCCCGGTGAACTCCCCGTCGATGCGCACGGTGGTGGCGGCGCCGTCGGGAACCAGGGTGTAGCGGGTGAGGACGGCCACGCCCATCGGGCCCTTGCCCGTGATGGCGAAGAGCCGCTCGTCCTCCAGCTCCGACACGGTCCAGACGACCTCGGCCGGGAAGCCCATCATCTTCATGTTCTCCGCGAAGGTGGCGCCGACCGCGAGGGTCTCGGGGCCGCCGTTCGGGAAGCTGGTGTGGGTCATGCTCCACTGTCCGTACGCCGCCCAGTCCGTCAGCTGGGCCCAGATCTTCGCGGCGGGCGCCTCGATGCGTGATTCCGCGGTGACTTCAGCCATGCGACCACCCCTTCTCGTCGGGTACGTGCGGCGGAACGTAGCCCCGGCGGGTGGAACATTCAATACTGACGACCTGTCAGAAACCGTCGGCCCGGTCATGGCGGGTACCGGGTGCGTCTCAACAGGCGTCACCGCTGTGACGGTCCTGACGAGCCCTGTCATGATGGCCGGATGCAAGCCTCAGGGAAAAACGCCGGACTGGGCCTCGCGCTGGTCTCGGCGGTCGCGTTCGGCGGTTCGGGAGTGGCGGCCAAGCCGCTCATCGAAGCGGGTCTGGATCCGCTGCACATGGTGTGGCTCAGGGTGGCCGGGGCGGCGCTGGTGCTGTCCCCGCTGGCCTGGCGCCACCGCGACCTCGTCTTCCGCAAGCCCCTGCTGCTGGCCGGATTCGGCCTGGTCGCCGTCGCGGGCGTGCAGGCCTTCTACTTCGCCTCCCTGTCCCGGATCCCGGTCGGCGTGGCCCTGTTGCTGGAGTACCTCGGCCCGGCCCTCCTTCTCGGCTGGATCCGGTTCGTGCAGCGCAAGCCGGTGACGCGGGCGGCCGCAACCGGGGCCGCCGTGGCCGTCGTGGGGCTGGCCTGCGTGGTGGAGATCTGGTCCGGGCTGAGCCTGGACCCCCTCGGGGTGCTGCTCGGCCTCGCCGCCGCCTGCTGCCAGGCCTTCTACTTCGTCTTCGCCGACCAGGGCGCCGACGGCGAGGACGTGCCCGACCCGCTCGGCGTCATCGCGTACGGCATGCTCGTCGGCGCGCTGGTGATGACGGTGATCGCCCGGCCGTGGCGGATCGACTGGCAGGTGCTGGGCGGTCCGGCCCGGATGGGCGCTCTGACGGTGCCCGCGCTGCTGCTGCTCGGCTGGGTGGTGCTGGTCGCGACCGTCTTCGCGTACCTGACCGGCGTGGTCTCGGTGCGCAGGCTCTCGCCTCAGGTCGCCGGTGTGGTGGCCTGCCTCGAAGCGGTCGTGGCCACCGTGTTCGCGTGGGTGCTGCTGAACGAGCACCTCTCGACCCCGCAGATCGTCGGCGGCGCGCTGGTGCTGGGCGGGGCCTTCATCGCGCAGTCCTCGCGGCAGACTCCGCCGGGGGCCGGCGACCCCGCCGCCCCCGCGTTGGACCGGGAGACGACCACCGCCTAGGGTGGCGGCATGCCTTCGACCGCTGTGCTTCCGCCTCCCGCCGCGTAGCGCGGGCGGCTGCCACCAAGCCAAGACCCGGCCCGGGCGGACCCCGGGTTGGTTCGTGCTGCCCGCGAAGCGATGACCTGCCTCTTTCATCCTTCACACGCATGCGCGGAGCACTTCTCGTGTCGAACCATTCGCCCGCTGCCGGGCGCAGTCTGCTGTATCTCGTCGTCGCCGGAGCCGCCTGGGGCACCGCCGGGGCGGCCGCCTCCCTCCTCTTCCTGGCCAGTGACCTCGGCCCCCTCGCCCTGTCGTTCTGGCGTTGCGCGGGCGGGCTGGTGGTGCTGCTCGGGGTGCTCGCCGTACGCCGGCCGGGCCGGCGCGGGGGGCAGGGCCGGGAGCGGGAGCGGCCCTCGGTGGGATCGCTCATCGGGACCGGCCTCATGTTCACGCTGTTCCAGTCCGCGTACTTCGGCTCCGTGCACGAGACCGGCCTCGCGGTCGGCACGGTCGTCACCCTCGGGGCGGGTCCCGTGCTGATCGCGCTCGGGGCGCGGTACTGGATGGGCGAGCGGCTCGGCCGGGGCGGGGTGACCGCCGTCGCCGGCGCGCTCGCCGGGCTCGCGGTCCTGGTGCTCGGCGGCGGGGGCGGTGAGGTGCGGCCGCTCGGGGTCGGCCTGGCGCTGCTGTCGGCCGCCGGGTACGCCGGGATGACCCTGCGGGCCCGCCTGCTCGGGCGGCGCGGGGCGGGCGGCGATCCGCTGGTCACCACCGCCTGGTCGGTCGCGGTCGGCGCCGTGTGCCTGCTGCCGCTCGCCGCGTTGGAGGGGCTGCTGCCGCACACCGCCGAACCGGGGCGGGTGCTGTGGCTGCTGGTGTACGTCGCCACCGTCCCGACGGCGCTGGCGTACGCGCTGTACTTCACCGGGGCCGCCGCCGTACGGGCCGCGACCGTGTCGGTGATCATGCTGATCGAGCCGGTCAGTGCGGCGGTGCTGGCCGTTCTGCTGCTGGGCGAGCGACTGACGGGCTCGGTGGTGCTGGGCACCGTGCTCCTGCTGAGCTCGGTCGGAGCGCTCATCGCGGCCGAGGCGGGCAGGCCGGCCGGGAGCGGGCCCGCGGCCGGCGGGCCGGCGGCCGGCGGGTCTGCGGGCGGCGGGCCCGAGGACAGGCCCGCCGCCGCGCCGGCTCAGAGCGCCGCGAGGTAGTCCGGCGTGGCGATCCCGGGGGCCAGGTCGTCGGCCGGGACCGGAGTTCCGTGCACCGGCGCGACCGGGACCACGCCCGACCAGTAGGGCAGGTCCATGTCCTCGGGCTCGTCGTTGGGGCCGCCGGTGCGGATCTTCGCGGACACCTCGGCCAGGTCGAGGCGGATCACCGCGGTGGCGGCGAGTTCCTTGGCGTTGGCGGGCCGCGAGTCGGCCGAGCGGCCCGGGACCACGTGGTCGACGAGGGCGTCGAGGGCCATCCGGCGCTCGTCCTCGTCGGTCACCTGGTAGGCCGTGCCGTGCACCACGACCGAGCGGTAGTTGATCGAGTGGTGGAAGGCCGAGCGGGCGAGCACCAGGCCGTCGACATGCGTCACGGTCAGGCAGACGGGCAGCCCGGGGTCCGCCTGGCCCGCCGCGCGCAGGGGGCGCGAGCCTGTCGAGCCGTGGACGTAGAGGGTCTCACCGACGCGGCCGTAGAGGGTCGGCAGGACCACCGGGGCGCCGTCGCGGACGAAGCCGAGGTGGCAGACGTAGGCCTGGTCGAGTATCGCGTGGACCGTCTCGCGGTCGTAGCTCGCCCGCTCGCGCGAGCGGGTCGGGACGGTCCGGTCGGTGGGCTCGTAGGCGGCGGCCGCCTCGGGGGTCCCGTCTGGCCCGTTCGTCTCGTGCGTCTCGGTCGTGGCGGTCATGGTGCGAGCTCCGTTGTACTAGTGCATAATTGGCTTTGTGCTAGGAGAGTATCGGATCGTAGGACGTCGCGCATCGGAAATCGCGGCCAGCGTCGAAGCGGGCGTCGGATCGGGCGCCCTCGCGCCGGGGGCGCTGCTGCCGCCGATGCGCGAGCTCGCGGGACTGCTCGGGGTGAACCCGAACACCGTGGCCGCCGCGTACCGGACGCTGCGCGAGCGCGGGGTCATCGAGACGGACGGGCGGCGCGGCAGCCGGGTCCTGGCCCGGCCCGCCACGGCCCCGCGCGATGCGCTGCGGGTGGCGGTGCCGGCGGGCGTACGGGACGTGCAGGAGGGCAATCCGGATCTCGGGCTGCTGCCGCCGCTGGACGGGGCCCTGGCCGCGGCCGCGCGGCGTGCCGCCCAGGCGCCGACCCTGTACGGGGAGGACCCGGTGGTGCCGCAGCTCGCGGAGCTGGCCCGGGCGGACCTGGACGCGGACGGGGTGCCGGCCGGGCCGCTGGCGGTGACCTCCGGCGCGCTCGATGCGATCGAGCGGGTGCTGGCCGCGCATCTGCGGCCGGGGGACGCCGTGGCCGTCGAGGACCCCGGGTGGGGGAGCGCGCTGGACCTGGTGGCGGCGCTCGGCCTACGCGTGCTGCCGGTGGCGGTCGACGACGACGGCCCGCTGGTCGGGGCGGTGGAGCGGGCGTTGGACGAGGGTGCGCGGGCGCTCGTGGTGACGGCGCGGGCGCAGAACCCGACCGGCGCGGCGGTGAGCGGGCCCAGGGCGCGGGAGCTGCGGGAGGTGCTCGCCCGCCATCCCGAGGTGCTGGTCATCGACGACGACCACGGGCACGGCATCGTCGACCTCCCCCTGCATCCGCTGGGCGGGGTGACCCGGCACTGGGTGCTGGTGCGGTCGACGGCGAAGGCGTACGGGCCGGACCTGCGCCTCGCGGTGCTGACCGGTGACTCCGTGACGCTGGACCGGGTGCGGGGCCGGCAGCGGCTGGGCCCGGGCTGGGTGAGCCGGCTGCTCCAGTACGCCGTGATCGAGCTGTGGACCTCGGGCGCTGTGGACCGGGCGGCGGTGGCGCGGTCCTACGGGGAACGGCGCGACGGGCTGGTCGCAGCGCTGCGGGAGCGGGGGGTGCGGGCGCACGGGCGGAGCGGGATGAACGTGTGGGTGCCGGTCGTGGACGAGACGGCGGTGGTGACGCGGCTGCTGGCGGCGGGCTGGGCGGTGGCTCCCGGCGGCCGGTTCCGCGTGGAGTCGGGGCCGGGCGTACGCGTGACGGTGTCGGGGATCGGGATCGGCGAGGTGGCCTCCCTCGCCGACGCCGTGGCCGCGGCGGTCCGCCCGTCCCCGGGACGCCGCTTCGACTGAACCGGCGCCCGGCGCCCGGCGCCCGGCGCCCGGCCCCGGAACCCGGAGGCCGGGGCCGGTCCCGGAGCCCCGAGCCGGAGGGGGCTCAGCCTTGCACCCGCCGGCGGAACCGGCCCGGCAGCTTCGGCCGGTCCGCCCGGCGCCGCTCCGGCGACCCGCTCGGCCGGGTCTGGCTGAGGGCCGCGCCCGCCAGGACGATCGCCGCGCCCAGCGGGGTGTTCCAGTGGAGGTGCTCGCCGAGGAGCAGGACACCCGCCGTGGTGGCGATGACGGGGATGAAGTACGTGACCATCTGGGCCGTGGTCGGACCCACCTCCGCCACCAGTCCGTACTGCATCTGCAGGGCCAGACCCGTACCGAGGGCGCCCAGGGCCACGACCGAGAGGGTCGGCCACAGCGGGAAGGACGCGGGGGCGGTGGTGAACACCGCGCTGACGAGGAGCAGCTGGCCCGTGGAGAGCAGGAGCTGCGCGCCGGTCAGCGCCACCGGCGAGCTCGGCGTCGCGGCCAGGGTACGGCGGACGTAGATCCAGCCGACGGGGTAGCAGAGCGAGGCCAGCAGGGCGAGCGCGGTGCCCTTGGGGTCGATGCCGGAGAAGCCCTGCCAGGCGCCGAGGACGGTCAGCACCCCGAGGAAGCCCAGGCCCAGCCCGGCGAACCGGCGGCGGGTGGGGCGGTCCTCGGACAGCGCGACCAGCGACAGCGCCATGCCCCACAGCGGCGAGGTGGCGTTGCAGATGCCGGCCAGGCTGGAGGGGATGCTCAGTTCGGCGTACGAGAAGAGGGAGAACGGGGCCGTGTTCAGCAGGAGCGCCGCCACCGCGAGGTGGCCCCAGATGCGCCGACCGCGGGGGAGCGGCTCGCGGCGCACCAGCAGCACGGTGAGCAGGGCGAGCGCCCCGAACAGGACCCGCCCCAGGGCGACCTGGAAGGGTGCGTACCCCTGCGTGCCCACCTTGATCAGAAGAAAGCTGAAGCCCCAGATCACCGAGAGGAAGGCGAACCGCAGCCGCCAGTCGAGGCGGGTCGTCCGGGAGGCGGAGGCAGTGGGCGGGAGGGCGGTGCGGGGCAGGGTGGGTGCGCTCATGGGGTGTACTCTGCTCCGCATGACTTCGTAGGGCAAGCGAGATTTCTTCACGGTGACGGCGTAGCATCGCTTACATGTTGAACCTGGAGCGCCTGCGCACCCTCGACGCCCTCGCCCGCCACGGCTCCGTCAGCGGCGCGGCCGACGGGCTGCACGTGACCACCTCCGCGGTGTCCCAGCAGATGGCCAAGCTGGAGCGCGAGGTCGGCCAGCCCCTCCTGGCCAAGAACGGGCGGGGCGTCCGACTCACGGACGCCGGCCGGCTGCTGGCCGACCACGCGGCCAGGATCATCTCCCAGGTGGAACTCGCCCAGGCCGACGTTGAGGCCCAGCGGGGCTGCGCGGTCGGTGCGCTGCGCATTGGGGCCTTCCCCACCGCAATGCGGGGACTGCTGCCCCAGGCGCTGAACGCGCTGCGCGGTGAACACCCCGAGCTGCGCCCCCACGTGCGGGAGCAGGAGCCCGAGGAGAGCATGGCGGCGGTCGTACGCGGCGACCTCGACCTGGCGCTGGCCATCGACTGGCACAACAAGCGTATGCCGGTGCCCGTCGAGCTCACGCGCGCGCACCTGCTGGACGACTCCTGCGACATCGCCGTCCCGGACGGGCACCCGCTCGCCAACCGGGAGAAGATCTCCCTGGCCGAGTTCGCCGAGGACGAATGGATTTCCTGGAACGAGGGCCAGTTCTGCCACGAGTGGCTGGTCTTCACCCTGCGCGGCATCGGCATCGAGCCCCGCATCGCGCACATCGCGGAGGAGCACCACACCCAGCTCGCCTTCGTCGAGGCCGGGCTCGGGGTGTGCGTGACGCCGCGGCTCGGGCGCGGCCCGGTGCCGGCCGGGGTGCGGCTGCTGCCGGTGAGCGACGCCGTCCGCCGCCACGTGTACGCCGTATGGCGGGCGGACGCCGACCGTCGGCCCTCGATCCGGGCCGCCGTCACGGCCCTCAGGCAGGTCGCCGCGCAGCTCTGAAGCGGCCCGGATCTCCTACAGCTTGCGGAAGTCCCAGGAGACGACCGAGTCGGGTGTCAGCCGGATCCAGGCGTGCCGCCCGTCGTGGGTCATCTCCGCGATGCCGAAGTTCTTGGCCGGAAAGAGGCGCTCCACCTCCTCCAGTTCCGCGCACGGCTCGCCCGTGCGCGGCGCCTCGCCCACGAAGACGGCGCTGCCGGACAGCTCGACCCCGCGCAGTTCGCCGTACGCCTCACCCGCGTCCACGACCACCGAGATCCGCGGGTCCTTGCGCAGATCGGACCAGCGGCGGCTGCGGGTGATCGAGTACAGCCACAGCGAGCTGCCGTCCCAGGCGAACCACAGGGCGCCCACGTGCGGACCGCCGTTCGTGGAGACCGTGGCCACCCGGCAGGTGCGCTGCTCGCGCAGGAAGGCGTCCACTTCCTCGCCGGTCATCATGATGCGGCGGCCCCGCCGCTGTGTGCCGTCCATCCGTTCGCACCCCTTCACATCTGACTGTGTGTCAGGAATCATGCGGCCTCTTGGGCCGTCACACCAGGGGGAGTCATGCCGCACCTCGATCCCGCCACCACCGCGCTGCTCACCGTCGAATGCCAGAACGGTGTCGTCGGCGAGGAGAGCGCCCTGCCCGAACTCGCCAAGGAGGCCCGCGACTCGGGCATGCTCGGACGGGTGGCCGCCCTGGTCGACGCCGCGCACCGGGCCGGCGTGCAGGTGCTGCACGCGGTCGCCGAGCGGCGGCCCGACGGCCTCGGCGCGAACGCCAACGCGCGCCTGTTCCGGGCGGCCGGGAAGCTGCCGGTGCGGCAGCTGACGGGGAGCAGGGCGGTCGAGGTGGCGGCGCCCATCGTGGTGGGCGGCCGCGACCTGGTGGTCCGCCGGCTGCACGGGCTCTCACCGATCGCCGGCACCGATGTCGACGCCCTGCTGCGCAACCTCGGGATCCGCACGCTCGTCGTCACCGGGGTCTCCTCGAACATCGCGATCCCCAACGCCGTCTTCGACGCCGTGAACCTCGGCTACGACGTGGTGGTCCCCTCCGACGCCGTCACCGGTGTGCCCGCCGCCTACACCGCCGAGGTGATCCGCAACTCCCTCGCGCTGGTCGCGGCCATCACCACGACCGAAGCCCTCCTTACTCAGTGGGCTTCCGCGCGCTGACCCCCGTAACCTGGCCGGATGCTGTCCGAAGTGATCGCGACCCGTTACGTCACGCCTTTGCGTGAGGGCGGCTCGCTCCCGGGAATCGTCGAGGCCGACGACCTCGGTACCTACGTCATGAAGTTCACCGGAGCCGGCCAGGGGCGCAAGACGCTCGTGGCCGAGGTCATCTGCGGCCGCCTCGCCCAGCGGCTCGGCCTGCGGGTGCCGAGGCTGGTGCAGATGCAGCTCGACCCCGTGATCGGGCTCGGTGAGCCAGACCAGGAGGTCCAGGAGCTGCTGAAGGCCAGCGGCGGGCTCAACCTCGGGATGGACTACCTGCCCGGCTCGATCGGCTTCGACCCGCTCGCGTACCAGGTGGATCCGGCCGAGGCCGGGCGCGTGGTCTGGTTCGACGCCCTGATCAACAACGTCGACCGGTCCTGGCGCAACCCGAACATGCTGGTCTGGCACGGTGACCTCTGGCTCATCGACCACGGCGCCACCATGATCTGGCACCACAACTGGCCCACCGCCGAGGCCGCCGCCGCCAAGCCCTACAACGCCTCCGACCACGTGCTGGCCCCCTTCGGCCCGGACGTCGCGGCGGCCGCGCAGGAGCTCGCGCCCCTGGTCACCCGGGAACTGCTCACCGAAGTGGCCGCCGACGTACCCGACGAGTGGCTGGTGGACGAGCCGGGCTTCGACTCGACGGACGCCCTCCGCCAGGCGTACGTGGACGTGCTGCTGCCGCGCGCGGCGGCGATCCACGAGAGGATCTCGATGGAGGCCGCGGTGAAGGCCCGGTCCGGTCCGCCCGGCTGGCTGGCCGAACGCCTCGCCCCCCAGCCCCGGAAGAAGAAGAGCGACAGCGAGTGACCAAGCGGGATGTGTTCGAGTACGCGCTGGTGCGCGTGGTGCCCCGGGTGGAGCGCGGCGAGTGCTTCAACGCGGGAGTGATCGTCTACTGCCGGGCGCGTTCGTACGTGGCCGCGCGCACCCACCTCGACGAGGCGAAGCTCCTCGCACTGGACCCGGAGGCCGATGTGACCGGCGTACGGGCGGCGCTGCACGGGGTGGAGGGCGTGTGCACGGGCGGCGACCAGGCGGGCCAGGCGGCGGGTGACGACGCCGGGCGCCGCTTCCGCTGGCTGATCGCACCGCGCAGCACGGTGGTCCAGCCGGGTCCGGTGCACACCGGCCTGACGGCCGATCCGGAGGCCGAAGTGGAACGCCTGCTCGACCTGCTGGTGCGCTGATCCGTACGACCTGGGGGCCCTGGGGCCCGGTGCCGTTGACACCGGGTGCCAGGGCTCCTAGCGTCTCCTCAGCTGAAGCTACTAAGCGGTTGCTCACCTACCGGGCACCGCCGACCCAGGATTCCGAGGGCGAGGAGATCCACCATGTCCACCACCGAGCAGCGCGTCGCGATCGTGACCGGGGCGGCCCGGGGCATCGGCGCGGCCACCGCCGTACGCCTGGCCGCCGAGGGCCGCGCCGTGGCCGTACTCGACCTTGACGAGGCGGCCTGCAAGGACACCGTCGAGGCCATCACGGCGGCCGGCGGCACGGCCCTGGCCGTCGGCTGCGACGTATCCGACGCGGCGCAGGTGGAGGCGGCCGTCGAGCGGGTCGCGAACACCCTCGGCGCGCCGACCATCCTGGTCAACAACGCGGGCGTGCTGCGCGACAACCTGCTCTTCAAGATGAGCGAGAACGACTGGGACACCGTCATGAACGTGCACCTGCGCGGCGCGTTCCTGATGTCGAAGGCGTGTCAGAAGCACATGGTGGACGCGAAGTTCGGCCGCATCGTCAACCTCTCCAGCAGCTCGGCGCTGGGCAACCGCGGCCAGGTCAACTACTCCGCCGCCAAGGCCGGCCTCCAGGGCTTCACCAAGACCCTGGCCATCGAGCTGGGCAAGTTCGGCGTCACCGCCAACGCCGTCGCCCCGGGCTTCATCGTCACGGAGATGACGGCCCAGACGGCCGCCCGCGTCGGCATGGGCTTCGAGGAGTTCCAGGCCGCCGCGGCCACCCAGATCCCGGTGCAGCGCGTCGGCCGTCCGGACGACATCGCGAACGCGATCGCCTTCTTCACGGGCGAGGCCGCCGGCTTCGTCTCCGGCCAGGTCCTGTACGTGGCCGGCGGCCCGCTCAACTGACGAGAGGAAGGTTCCACGTCATGGCGTACGAGGGAACGGACAGCGGGAAGGTCGCGCTGATCACCGGCGCGAGCCGGGGCATCGGCTACGGCATCGCGGAGGCGCTGGTCGCCCGGGGCGACCGGGTGTGCATCACCGGGAGGAGCGAGGACGCCCTCAAGGAGGCCGTCGAGGCACTCGGCGCGGACCGGGTGATCGGTGTCGCGGGCAAGGCGCACGACGAGGGCCATCAGGCCGCTGCGGTAGAGCGCACGATGGAGGCCTTCGGGCGCGTCGACTTCCTGATCAACAACGCGGGCACCAATCCGGTCTTCGGGCCGATCGCGGACCTGGACCTGGGGGTGGCGCGCAAGGTCTTCGAGACCAATGTGATCTCGGCGCTCGGCTTCGCCCAGCGGACCTGGCACGCCTGGCAGAAGGACAACGGCGGGGCGATCGTGAACATCGCCTCCATCGCCGGCGTCTCCGCCTCGCCCTTCATCGGGGCGTACGGGATGAGCAAGGCAGCCATGATCAATCTGACGCTGCAGCTCGCCCACGAGATGGCGCCCGGGGTCCGGGTCAATGCGATCGCCCCCGCGGTGGTCAAGACCAAATTCGCCCAGGCGCTCTACGAGGGCCGGGAGCAGGAGGCCTCGGCGGCCTATCCGCTCGGCCGGCTGGGGGTCCCGGAGGACATCGGCGGAGCTGCGGCTTTTCTTACATCTGCACAAGCGGAATGGATCACCGGTCAAACCCTGGTCGTTGACGGAGGAATGTTCCTCAATGCCGGAGTCCACTGACCGATAATCGGACGCATTTGCCTCCAGAAGGGAGGCAAATGCGTACCTAATGTGCACGTAATCGGTCAAGTGCCTCATGAAACCTGCCCATTGGTTTTGTGATGCACTGCGGTAGGGTCTGCCGCACCCCTGGCTGATCGAGGAGCGTGCACGTGTTCAACCGGACCAGATGCCTGCAGATCACTGCGGCCCTTGCGTCCATATCCCTGCTCGCCGGATGCGGTCTGCTTTCGGACGACAGCAGTGACGCCGCGAAGAGAATCGTCGTCGGCACGACGAGCGCACCGTCCACCCTCGATCCCGCCGCGGCCTGGGACGGCTCCTGGGAGCTGTACCGGAACGTCTACCAGACCCTGCTGGCCTTCCCCACGGGCTCCACCAAGCCCCAGCCCGACGCCGCACAGAACTGCGAGTTCACCGACTCGGCCAACGAGTCCTACCGCTGCACCCTGCGCAAGGGCCTCAAGTTCTCCAACGGCGAGGTGCTCGACGCCAAGGCCGTCAAGCACTCCCTCGACCGGATCCGGACCATCGGCTCCAAGACCGGCCCCAAGGACCTCTTCGGCACCCTGGACAAGATCGAGACCCCGGACCCCCTGACGGTCGTCTTCCACCTGAAGACCCCCGACGCGACCTTCCCCTTCGTCCTCGGCTCGCCCGCCGCCTCCCTGGTCGCGCCCAAGGACTACCCCGCGGACAAGGTGCGCGAGGACGGCAAGGTCACCGGCTCCGGCCCCTTCGTGCTCGACTCGTACGACGAGGGCAAGGAGGCGGTGCTCAACAAGAACGGCAGCTACAACGGCTTCGCGAACCGCCGTAACGACGGCGTGACCATCCGCTACTTCGCGGACGCCGGCAAGATGGTCGCCGCGCTGAAGGACAAGGAGATCGACGCCACCTACCGCGGTCTGTCGGCTCCCCAGATCAAGGACCTCCAGACCCCCGCCTCGCACGCGCAGGGCGTCCAGGTCGTCGAGAACACCGGCGCCGAGATCCGCTACCTCGTCTTCAACCCCAAGGACCCGGCGGTCAACAAGCTTCCGGTCCGCCAGGCCATCGCGCAGATCCTCGACCGCGGCGCACTCGTCTCCAAGGTCTACCAGGGCACCGCCGAGCCGCTGTACTCGATGGTCCCCAAGGGCGTGGTCGGCCACAAGACGCCCTTCTACGACACCTACGGCCAGCCGGACGTCGAGAAGGCCAGGAAGATCCTCAAGAGCGCCGGCATCACCCAGCAGGTGGAGCTGACCTTCTGGTACACCACGGACCGGTACGGCGCCTCCACCGCGGACGAGTTCACCGAGATCAAGCGCCAGCTGGACGAGACCAACCTCTTCAAGGTCACCCTGCGCGGCCAGCCCTGGAAGGCGTTCCAGGAGGGCTACAAGAACGGCGAGTACCCCGTCTTCGGCCGAGGCTGGTTCCCCGACTTCCCGGACCCCGACAACTTCATCGCGCCCTTCGTGGGCAAGGAGAACGCGGTCGGCACCCCGTACGAGAACGCCGATATCCTGGGCGACCTGCTGCCCAAGTCCCGCCGCGAGGGCGACCGTGCCGCGGGCGTGCGCGAGTTCGAGCGGGCGCAGCAGATCTTCGCCGACGACGTCCGGCTGCTGCCGCTGTGGCAGGGCAAGCTGTACGTCGCCGCGCGGGAGGACATCGCGGGCGGCGAGCGGGCCCTGGACCCGCAGACCGTCTTCCAGATGTGGGAGCTGTACCGCAAAACCAGCTGGTGACCGCCCGCGCGGAGCCGGGCGGATGGGGCGCTGTCAGTGGCCCCCGGTAGGTTCTGAGCACTGCACCACGCAGTTGCGCACACTTGTACCGGAGGTTGTCGACGTGACCCAGATGCTGCCCGAGTCCTGGCTCCCCGTCCTCGGCGGGGAGCTGGACCAGCCCTACTTCAAAGAGCTCACCGAGTTCGTCGAGAAGGAGCGGGCGAACGGGCCGGTCTATCCGCCCCGCGAGCAGGTCTTCGCGGCTCTGGAGGCCACTCCCTTCGACCAGGTGAAGGTCCTGGTCCTCGGCCAGGACCCCTACCACGGCGCCGGCCAGGGGCACGGGCTGTGCTTCTCCGTGCGGCCCGGGATCAAGACCCCGCCCTCCCTGCGCAACATCTACAAGGAGATGCACGCCGAGCTGGGCACGCCGATCCCGGACAACGGTTATCTGATGCCGTGGGCCGAGCAGGGCGTCCTGTTGCTCAACGCGGTCCTCACCGTCCGCGAGGGCGAGCCCAACTCGCACAAGGGCAAGGGCTGGGAGCGGTTCACCGACGCGGTGATCCGCGCGGTCGCCGAGCGCCCCGACCCGGCCGTCTTCGTCCTGTGGGGCGCCTACGCCCAGAAGAAGCTGCCGCTGATCGACGAGGAGCGGCACGCGGTCGTCAAGGGCGCCCACCCGTCCCCGCTCTCGGCGAAGAAGTTCTTCGGCTCCCGCCCCTTCACGCAGATCAACGAGGCGGTCGCCGCGCAGGGCCATGCGCCGATCGACTGGCGGATCCCGGACCTCGGCTGACGCCCCACCGCGCCTCGGCGCCATTGCCGGTGGCTCCGGCTAGCGTTTGATGATCAGACCGGAGCAGGTCTGGCAGAGCAAGCCGGAGGCCGCCGTGACCGAGCAGCAGGAGGCGTCGGAGGACGCCGTCATGACGAGGATCGGCCAGGCGGTCATCCTGCTGCACGCCGGTGACCGCGAGGAGGCCCGCAACCGCCTCGGCGAGCTCTGGAACGAGATCGGCGAGGACGGCGACATGCTCCACCGGTGCACGCTCGCGCACTACCTGGCCGACGCCCAGGACGATCCCGCCGACGAACTGGCCTGGGACCTGCGGGCCCTGGCCGCCGCCGACACACTGCGGCCCGGCCGGCGGGACGGGCGGCCCGCCCAGCAGGAGCCGCATCCGGCGGTGCGCGTCTTCTACCCGTCCCTGCACCTCAACCTGGCCGCCGACTACGCCAAACTACGGCGCGGCGAGGCGGCGCGCGCCCACCTGGCGCGGGCCAGGGCCGCCGCCGGGGCGCTGTCCGACGACGGCTACGGCAACGGCGTGCGCGCCGCCATCGCCCGGCTGGAGCGGCACCTGGCCGCAGAGCCGGCCGAGCCGCCCCGACGCTTCCCGGAGCAGTATCCGTAAGGGGGCCGCACCGGGCGCGTACGCCCACAGGGGCCTCAGCCGCCCGTGGACGCCGGGGGTGCCTCAGCCGCCGTGGACGCCCGCGCAGATCCGGGCCTCCGGGCTGTCCGGCTGCCAGCGGCCGTGGCGGCGGCCCAGGGCGCACACGTCGGCCGGGCGGACCGGCAGCTCCCGCATCAGTTCGCGCGGCACCTCGGCTCCCGCCTCCTTCGGGTCGTGACGCCCGCCTCTGCCCGCCGGTGCGCGTCCGGCGGGCTTGCGGGGCTCCGGGATGTCCGGCACCGGAGGCACGGCCTCCGAGCCACCGCCTTCCGCCGCCGTACCGGCCGCCCCCGCCGTGCCCTGCGCAGCGGCCGGCCGGCCGGCCGGGGCCGCGGAGGACACCGGCCGGCCGCTCTGCTCCGGTACCGCCTTGAGGGCCTCCAGCGCGGGCGCCCGGACCTCCACCGCGGTGGCCCCCGGACCGCCGCGCGGCTCGTGGCGCGGCGCGGCCCCCGCAGCGCCGGGGCCGCCCGCCGGCTGCATCGGGGCGGGGGTCACAGTCACACAGCCGGAGACGGCCGAAACGGCGCAGGCGACTCCGAGCAGCAGCTTCGTCGTGGTTCGGGTTGGGTGCACCCGCGCAACTCTGCTGTGCGAGGACCCCCTTGTGAAAACCGGGAGCCGATATTGACCCCGCACGGGTGACGCGGATCCGCCGGACACCGGCCCGCGCCCGCCCGCGCGCCCCGGGACATCAGTCGCCGGTGGCGCCGTCGATCTGCTCGCGCAGCAGGTCCGCGTGCCCGTTGTGGCGCGCGTACTCCTCGATCATGTGCGTGTAGACCCAGCGGAGGCTGAACGCCTCGCCCCGGTGGTGGCTCTCGGGCCGTGACATCAGGTCCAGCGAACGGCCTGCGGCAGCCTGGCGCGCCAGCTCGACCTCGGTCTGCCACACCTGCTCCGCCTGGGCCCAGGTGGCCTTGTCGGTGAAGTGGAAGTCCCCGTCCGGGTCTTCCTGCGTGCAGTACAGCTCGGGCAGCTCCTCGCCCAGCATCACCTCGCGGAACCAGTAGCGTTCGACTTCCGCCATGTGCCGTACGAGGCCCAGCAGACTCAGTTCCGAGGGAGCGAGCGGGCTGCGGCGCAGCTGCTCGTCGGTGAGCCCCTCGCACTTCCAGGCGAGGGTGGCCCGGTGGTAGTCGAGCCAGCCGTCGAGCATGTCCCGCTCGTTCGCGGAGGTGGACGGTTCCGTGCGGTGTGATCCCGAAGTGGTCATGGTCGACATCCTCGGCGAACCGGGCGCCCGCCACCAGGGATTAAGCTGCGGGCGTCCTGCAAGCAGCACACCTGGAGGCCCTCGGTGAAGGTCGGCGTCATCGGACTCGGCGACATCGCCCAGAAGGCGTACCTGCCCGTCCTCACCACCCGCCCCGGCGTCGAGCTGCACCTGCAGACCCGCACCCCCGCCACGCTGGAGCGGATCGGCGAGGTTCACCACATCCCGGCCGACCGCCGGCACGCCACGCTCGACGGGCTCCTCGCCCAGGGCCTGGACGCGGCGTTCGTGCACGCCCCGACCACCGTGCACCCCGAGATCGTCACGCGGCTGTTGGAGGAGGGTGTGCCGACGTACGTGGACAAGCCCCTCGCCTACGAACTCGTCGACTCCCGACGGCTGGTGGAACTGGCCGAGGCGCGCGCGGTCTCACTCGCCGTGGGCTTCAACCGCCGCCACGCGCCCGGCTACTCGCAGTGCGCCGACCACCCGCGCGAGCTGATCGTCATGCAGAAGAACCGGGTCGGCCTGCCCGAGGATCCGCGGACCTTCGTCCTCGACGACTTCATCCACGTCGTCGACACCCTGCGCTTCCTGCTGCCCGGCGAAGCCGACCACGTCGACGTCCGGGCCCAGCTGCGCGAGGGCCTCATGTACCAGGTGGTGCTCCAGCTCTCGGGCCCCGGTTTCACCGCGCTCGGCATCATGAACCGCCTGTCCGGCTCCACCGAGGAGATCCTGGAGGTCTCCGGTCAGGACACCAAGCGGCAGGTCGTCAACCTCGCCGAGGTCATCGACCACCGCGGCCAGCCGACCGTGCGCCGCCGCGGGGACTGGGTCTCCGTCGCCCGCCAGCGCGGAATCGAACAGGTCGTGGACGCCTTCCTGGAGGCCGTCGAGGCCGGGCGGACCCTCAGCGCCCGCGACGCGCTGCTCACCCACGAGCTGTGCGAGCGGGTGGTGCTGTCGGCTCTGGGGCAGGCTTCCTGAGCCCGAGCGAGCGGGAGCCCTCGGCCGTGCAGTACGCCGCCAGCAGGGCGAGCGCCGCGCCCACCGGCCAGTCCCCGAAGCGCACGTAGAAGGTCGTTCCCCGGGCGAGCGGGACCTCGTACACCTGCGCCCGGCTCTCCGAGGTGGCGAGCGCCGGGCCGATCCGCTCGCCCGAGGGACCGTGCACCTCGCTGATGCCGGTCAGGGTCGCGTGCACCACCGGGCGGCCGTCCTCCGCGGCACGCAGGGCGGCCAGCGAGGCGTGCTGTGCGGGGGCCCAGCTGTTCTGGAAGGTGGAGGTCGCCGACTGGGCGAGGAGCAGGGAGGCGCCCTCACGGGTGAGGTGGCGGCTCATGTCCGGAAAGGCCGACTCGAAGCAGACCAGCGGCCCCAGGCGGATGCCTGCGCGTCCGGGCAGGTCCATGAGGACCGGGCTAGCACCGCCGCGGCGGTCCTCGCCGGCGGCCCGGCCGACCGAGGTGGCCCAGCCGAGCAGCGGCCGGGCCGGTATGTACTCCCCGAAGGGGACCAGCCGCATCTTGTCGTACCGGTCGCCGGTCGGGCCGCCGGGGCCGACGAGCACCGAGCTCTTGTAGATGCCGCCGCTGCCACCCGCCGCCGCTCCTGCCGGCGCGGCCGCCTCCGCCTCCGGGCCCGTGCTCGTGCCCGCGCCCGCGCCGCCCGGGCGCCGGGCGTCCACGTTCACCATCAGCGGAGCCCCGACCTCCGCGGAGAGTGCCGCCAGCCGCCGGGCCAGGTCCGGCTGCGCCACAAGGTCGGCGCCCACGCTGCTCTCGCCCCACACCACCAGGTCCACCGGCTGTCCGGTCAGCTCCCGCGTCAGCCGCTCGCCGACGGCGAACCGCCGGTCCGCGCTGTCCGGCCCGTCCGCCACCAGTCCGGGCTGCACGACGGCCACACGGAGCGTCCCGGACACCTCCGGCCGGGGCACCCACAGCCACACCACCCCCGTCAGCACCGCGCACCCCGTCATCCCCGCGACGGCGGGCACCCGGGCCCCGGGCACGGCGACCAGCAGGACCAGCGCACAGTTGACCGCCACCACCACCAGGCTCACCAGCCACACCCCGCCCACCGAGGCCAGACGCAGCGCGGGCGTCACCTGCCACTGGCTGGCCCCCAGGAGCCCCCACGGCCCGCCCAACCCCTGCCAGGAGCGCGCCTGCTCCGCCAGCAGCCAGCCCGCCGGGACGAGGACCAGCGCGGCGCCCGCCCGGCTCCCCGCGGGCGTTCCGCCGAGGAACTCCCGCACCAGCAGCGCCCAGGGGATCCACAGCAGGCCCAGCAGCGCCGCCAGCGGCACCAGGAACACGTGCAGGCTGGGCAGCAGCCAGTGGTGGACGGCGAGGATGAGCCCGCAGCCGCCGAGCCAGCCCTCCAGAGCGGCCCGCCGCCCGGTGGGGGCCGACCTCAGCAGCAGCATCCAGGGCACGAGCGCGGCGTAGGCGAACCACCAGAGGGCGGGGGCGGGGAAGGCCAGGCAGGGCAGAGTTCCCGCGGCGACCGCCGCCGCGGCACGCCACCACGGGGTCCGCTTCGCGAGCAGCATGACGCGCCTCCGCTTCCAGTGTGGGACAGGGCCGGACCACCGGCTCGCTCAGGCGGACACGTGCCGCCACTTCTCGTGCACCGTGACCCGGCTCAGCCGCCAGCCGTCCCGGGCGGTGCGGGCGAGCGCGAAGGTGTAACGCCCGGCCGCGACGAAATTGGGTGCGGTGACCGACCCGTCGAACTCGGGACCCGCGAGGCGCATGGGATTCAGGAAGTCCGCCCGGACCTCCGCGGATTCGGCGGGCCAGCCGGACCCGGCCGCCAGCCGGACCAGCCGGTTGACGATGAGGTGTTGGCGCACGGGGAACAGCGCCATGGTCTGCGCGAGCCAGTCCGCGACCTCGGCCGCCGGACCCTCGATGCCGCCCGCCGAGCGGTAGTCGGCGCGCCCGGACGCGGTGAAGAGCGCGCGGTAGGCCGCCCAGTCGCCGTCGTCCACGGCCACCGCGTACCCCGAGACCACCTCGTCGATCGCCATCCGGTCCATGACCGTCGCGAGATCCACACGCTGCGTCATCGGGACAGTGTGGGGGCGCCGGGCCGCGAGGCCAAGGGGCGTGCGCGGCCGGATCCACCGGAGGGCGTCAGTGACCGGAATGCGCCTCCCGCTGTCTGACCACCACCAGGAACGCGTCGGTGGCCAGATCCATCACCACCTCGGCCGGCACGCCGTCGCGCATCTGCTGGGCGGCGTACTCCTCGGCCGGCCAGCTTCCCCTCGGACTCCCGGCCGGGAACCGCTCCAACACCACTCGGCTCATGGGACACCCCCTGCTGCTCGCCTTCAGGTCTCTTCAGGTCTCCTACAGGTCTCTTCAGGCACAACGACGCGGAGGCCGCCCGGGAACGTTCCCGAACGGCCTCCGATTCACGCGAAGCGGTGACGGCGGCGCGGCTACCCGGCCGACTCGGCGGCGTGGGGGCTGAGCACACCCATGCCGACCAGGACGAACAGCAGGATGCCGAGCAGGATCCGGTAGACCACGAAGGGCATGAAGCTCTTGCTGGAAATGAACTTCATGAACCAGGCGATCACCACGTAGCCGACCACGAAGGCGATGACCGTGGCGAAGATCGTCGGGCCCCAGGAGACGTGGCCCTCGCCCAGGTCCTTCAACTCCATGCCGCCCGAGGCCAGTACGGCCGGAATGGCGAGCAGGAAGGAGTAACGGGCCGCCGCCTCGCGGGTGAAGCCCATCAGCAGACCGCCGGAGATCGTCGCACCGGACCGGGAGACGCCCGGGACCAGCGCCATCGCCTGGCACAGACCGAAGATCAGACCGTCCTTGACGCCCAGCTCCCTGAGCGTCTTGCGCTCGCGGATGGCGCGGTGCCGGCCGCCCTCCTCGTCGCGCGCGGCCAGACGGTCGGCGATGCCGAGCACGACGCCCATCACGACGAGCATGGTGGCGGTCAGCCGCAGATCCCGGAACGGGCCCTCGATCTGGTCCTTGAGCGTGATGCCCAGCACACCGATCGGGATCGAGCCGACGATGACCAGCCAGCCCATCTTCGCGTCCTGGTCGGAACGCAGCGCCTTGGTGTAGAGGGAGCGGAACCAGGTGGAGATGATCCGCGCAATGTCCTTGCGGAAGTAGATCAGCACGGCCGCCTCGGTGCCGATCTGGGTGATCGCGGTGAAGGCCGCGCCCGGGTCCTCCCAGCCGGCGAATGCCGCAGTCAGCCGGAGGTGGGCGCTGGAGGAGATCGGGAGGAACTCCGTAAGCCCCTGGACGAGACCGAGGATTAGGGATTCGAACCAGCTCATGTCGGGGTGCGCTCGTCCTTGTGATCGTCGGGCAGTTCGCTCCGATGCTAGGGCCCGTGGGAAGCGGCGCTGACCACAGGGGGGTGCTGAGGGGTCGCCCGGCGCATGTCAGGCGCCGGTTCGAGCGCGTGTACGGGCTCCGGCGCAGGCGCCAGCCGGTGCCGTTTGCGCCATCCGACCACCGCGGCCGCCACCGCCGAGACGGCGATGAACCCGAACGACACCAGGAACGCGGGGGAGCCGGGGGAGGCGGCGCTGGAACCCGCGACGACGTACGCGGCCGTGTTCGGGACGATGCCGATCGCGGTGGCGAGCAGGAAGGGCACCCAGCGGCAGCGCGACACCGCGGCGCCGTAGTTGGCCACCGCGAAAGGCAGGCCGGGGAAAATCCGCACCGCCAGCATCGAGCGGAACCCGTGCCGGGCCAGCTGGTTGTCCGCGGCCTTGAGCCAGCGGCCCCGCATCAGGGGCCGCAGCGCGTCCCGGCCCATCAGCCGGCCCAGGCCGAAGGAGATACCGGCGCCGAGGACCGAGCCCGCCACCGCCGCGGCCAGCCCGAGCGGGGCACCGAACAGGGCCCCCGCCGCGAGGTTCAGCAGCGGGCGGGGCACCAGCGCGGCCGTGCAGAGCCCGTACGCGGCGGCGAAGAGCAAGGCCGCCGTGCCCACGGGAAGGCCCGGGGGCCAGCCCTCCGAGAGGATGCGCTGCGGCTCGTACAGCAGCACGCAGACGCCGGCCGCCGCGAGCAGCACGGCCAGCAGCGACAGCCGGGTCCACGGCGCGAGGAGGAGGGACATTCCGGGAGACTAACCGACGCAGGCGCACGCGTGCCGTGACGCCCGCCTCGCCCGGCCCCACGGCCTGCGGGCGGGCCGCGGGGTCGCCGCCGGCCGCGGGCGGCGGTCCAGGTGCCGTGGCGCTGCCGAGGCGGACCCGGGCGCGGCCGGCGCCCTGAGCGCAGCGCAGCGGGACGCCCCCTCCGCCGGCCGCGGCACCTCCCGCGGTGGCCGGGGGAGTCAAGAGGCCCGGCCCGGACGGAAATTCGGTCGACGACCAGCGGCCCGTCCGGCAGGATCGTCGGCATGTCCCGGTACGCCTTCCCCGCAGCGCCGTCCGCAGTCGCGGACGCGCCGAAGGCTGCCGTCCTGCCCTTCGAGGCATACGCCTCCGCCGCATTCGACGGCGCACGAAGCTGACCCTTCCCGGACAGTCCGGCGGACCCCGCAGGGGGAGGGTCGGCTCGTTCCAGGGGTCCCGATCTGCTTCGAGCCACGGGAAAAGACATCATGGCCAAGACGGCCTTCGTGCGGACCAAGCCGCACCTCAACATCGGCACCATGGGTCACGTCGACCACGGCAAGACCACTCTCACCGCCGCCATCACCAAGGTCCTCGCCGAGCGCGGCGGCGCCTCCTTCGTGCCGTTCGACCGCATCGACCGGGCCCCCGAGGAGGCCCGGCGCGGCATCACCATCAACCTCACGCACGTCGAGTACGAGACCGACACCCGGCACTACGCCCACGTGGACATGCCGGGCCACGCCGACTACATCAAGAACATGGTCACGGGCGCCGCCCAGCTCGACGGGGCCATCCTCGTCGTCTCCGCGCTCGACGGGGTCATGCCGCAGACCGCCGAGCACGTGCTCCTCGCCCGGCAGGTCGGCGTCGACCACATCGTGGTGGCCCTGAACAAGGCCGACGCGGGGGATCCGGAACTGACCGACCTGGTCGAGCTGGAGGTACGCGAGCTGCTCACCGCCCACGGCTACGGCGGTGACGCCGCGCCGGTCGTACGGGTCTCCGGGCTCGGGGCGCTGGAGGGCGACCCGCGGTGGACCGCGGCGATCGAGGCGCTGCTCGACGCGGTGGACACGTACGTCCCGATGCCGGTGCGGTACACGGACGCGCCGTTCCTGCTGCCGGTGGAGAACGTGCTCACCATCACCGGACGCGGGACCGTCGTGACCGGCGCGGTCGAGCGCGGCAGCGTCCGGCTGGGCGACCGGGTCTGCCTGCTCGGCGGCGACGAGGCCGCGGAGACCGTGGTGACCGGCCTGGAGACCTTCGGCAAGCCGATGGAGTCCGCCGAGGCCGGGGACAACGTGGCACTGCTGCTGCGCGGGGTGCCGCGCGACGGGGTCCGCCGCGGCCACGTCGTCGCCGCGCCCGGCAGCGTCGTGCCCAGGCGGCGCTTCACGGCGCAGGTCTACGTGCTGGCCGCGCGGGAGGGCGGGCGCAGCACACCGGTCGTGTCGGGCTACCGGCCGCAGTTCTACATCCGTACCGCCGACGTGGTGGGCGACGTGGACCTGGGCGGGGCCGGGGTGGCCCGGCCGGGGGAGACGGTCACCATGACCGTGGAGCTCGGCCGGGACGTCCCGCTGGAGGCGGGGCTCGGCTTCGCGATCCGCGAGGGCGGCCGGACCGTCGGCGCGGGAACGGTGACGACCGTGCTCGACTGAGCCCCCGCCGGGTCGCCGGACGCACCCCGCCGTGGTGTCGGCAGTCCGCTTGAGCGAGACTGCCCTCACCACGGGCGAGAAGAGGGGCCGGCATGGGCGGCGACACGGCACTGGTGCTCGGCGGCGGGGGCCTGACCGGCATCGGATGGGAGACCGGGATCCTCTACGGCCTCGCGCAGGCGGGCGTGGACCTCGGCACCGCCGACCTCGTCGTCGGCACCTCGGCGGGCTCGGTCGTCGGCGCCCAGCTCACCTCCGGGCTGCTCACCCCGCGCGAGCTGTACGAGCGCCAGCTCGGCGATCCGGCCGGGGAAACCGCTGCCCGGCTCGGAGCGGGGCTCGTCGCCCGGTACGCCGCGGCGATGATCCGCTCGCGGGACGCGGAGAGCTACCGCAGGCGGGTCGGCGCGCTCGCGCTGGCCGCCGAGACCGCCGCGGAGGCCGAGCGGCGCGAGGTGCTGGCGGCCCGACTCGTCTCGCACACCTGGCCGGAGCGGAAGCTCGTCGTCACCGCCGTCGACGCCCTGAGCGGTGAACTGGCCGCCTTCGACCGGGAGAGCGGGGCCGGGCTGGTCGACGCGGTGTCGGCGAGCTGCGCGGTGCCGGGGGTGTGGCCGCCCGTGACCGTCGGGCAGCGGCGGTTCATCGACGGCGGGATCCGCTCCGCCACCAACGCCGACCTCGCCTCCGGCTACGCCCGGGTGGTCATCCTCGCCCCCATGTCGCTCGGCTCCGGGCTCGTTCCCTCGCCGGCCGTGCAGGCGGCCCGACTGCGCAAGGCGGGGGCGCGGGTGCTGCTCATCACCCCGTCCCCCCAGGCCCGCAAGGTGTTCGGCCGCAACGTGCTGGACCCGGCGCGGCGGGATCCGGCGGCGCGAGCGGGGCTCGTGCAGGCGGCGGAGCACGTGGCCGAGGCGGCCGCCGTCTGGTCCTCCTGACGGCGGCGGTCCTCCTGACGCGGCGGTCGCCCCGACCATGGCGGTTGCCCCGACCATGGCGGTTGCCCTGGCGGCGGCGGTCCGGCCGTCCCGCCTGCCGGACAATGGTCCGGTGAGCGACGAACAGATCCCTGTGGTCCGCGACGTGGGCCAGGGCACCGCCAAGCTGATGCCGGACGTGGACCGGGAGCGGGCCTGGCTGCTCACCGTGGACGGGGCCCCGCAGTCGTACGTGGACCTCGACGATCCGGAGCACCTGGAGTTCGAGTACGCACGCAGGCTCGCGCACGTCCTGGACTGCGCGGCGGAACCGGGCATCCCGCTGGACCTGCTGCACCTCGGCGGGGGCGCCCTGACGCTGCCGCGCTACGCGGCGGCGACCCGTCCGGGGTCCCGGCAGACCGTGGTGGAGTTCGACGCCGGACTGGTGGAGCTGGTCGCGGAGCACCTTCCGCTGCCCGCCGGGGCCGACGTCACCGTGCACACCGCCGATGCGCGGGCCTGGCTGGCGGGCGCGGAGCCGGCGAGCGCCGACCTGGTGGTGGCCGACGTGTTCGGCGGCTCGCGGGTACCGGCCCCGCTGACGTCGGTGGAGTACGCACGGGAGGCGGCGCGCGTGCTGCGGCCGGGCGGGGTGTACGCCGCCAACCTGGCGGACGGCGCCCCCTTCGGCTTCCTGCGGGCGCAGCTCGCCAACTTCGGCACGGTGTTCGCGGAGCTGGCACTGATCGCGGAGCCGGGGGTGCTGCGCGGGCGGCGGTTCGGGAACGCGGTGCTGCTGGCCTCGGACGAGCCCTTGCCGGCGGCGGTCCTGGCGCGGCGGTGCGCGGCGGACGCGTTCCCCGCCAGGGTGGAGGACGGGCCCGCACTGGCCCGGTTCATGCGGGGTGCGGTGCCCGTCTCCGACGCGCAGGCCGTGGCTTCGCCGGAGCCTCCGGAGGGCGCGTTCAGCCTGGGTTGAGCTGGAGTTGGGCCCCGCCCTCGCGCCCGCCGCCGTTGCCGGCGGCACCAGGCCTCACCCGTCGGCGGGACCGGAGGCGACGGCCGGACCTGCGGGGGCAGCGGCGAGGGGAGCGGCCGCGGCGGGGAGGGAGACGGCCTTCGGGGGTGGTGTCCTGCGGGTGAGGCGGCGGACGTCCGGCACGGCCAGGACCGCCGCCGTGACCAGGACGACCAGCGTCGCGCAGCCCCACAGGGCGGAGGTGCGCCCGAAGGCCGACTCCACCGGACCCGCCACGGCGGTGGCCAGCGGCAGCATCGACACCGAGCCGAACCAGTCGTACGCGGAGACCCGGGAGAACTTCTCCTCCGGGATCTCCTGGTGCATGGTCGTCATCCAGTTCACCCCGAACACCTCGATGGCCGCGCCGCTCACGAGCATCACCGCGCACAGGCCCCACACCGGCAGCGGCACCGCCAGGCCCGCCGACGGCAGCGCCAAGGGGAACACGCACAGGGTGCCGACCAGCAGCAGGCGGCGTGGTTTCCAGATCATCATCAGGACCGCTCCGGCGATCGTGCCGATGCCGAAGAAGGCCAGCGCCAGGCCCCAGGGGGCGGGCCCGCCCAGTTGGTCGCGGGCCACGAGCGGACCGTAGACGGATTCGGCGGCGCCGACGACGGCGACGACCACCGAAAACTGGAGCACGATGCTCCACAGCCAGGGACGGGTCCGGAACTCGACCCAGCCCTCCCGCAGGTCGGCCAGCAGGCCGCCGCCGGGAGCCCGGTCGCCGGCGTGGCCGACGTCGAGGAAGGCGCGCAGCACGCCCGCCAGGGCGAACGCCGCCGCGTCCACCGCCAGGACCCAGCCGGGGCCGATCGCGGCGATCATGGCTCCGCCGAGGGCGGCCCCGCCGATGCCCGCGCCGTTCATCGCCATCCGGAACAGGGCGAAGGCGCGGTTGGAGTGCTCCCCGGAGACGCTGGAGAGCAGCATGCCCTCGGCCGCCGGGTTGAAGAAGGCCGTACCGGTGCCGCAGAGCGCGGTGAGCAGCATCATCTGCCACAGCTGCGGGTCCCCGGCGAGGACGAGCACCGCGAAAGCCGCCTGGGAGAGGCAGTTGAGGGCGTTCGCCGCGACCATCACGCGGTGGCGCGGCAGCCGGTCGGCGAGGGCGCCGCCGATCAGCAGGAAGGCGACGAGCGGCAGCGTACGGGCCGCCGCCACCAGGCCGACGTCCCCGCCGGAGCCGCCGGACTCCAGGACGGCGAAGGCCGCCGCGATGAGCGCTCCGTGACTGCCGAGGTTCGTGACGACCGCGGCGCTCGTCAGCAGGGTGTAGTTGCGGCCGGCCCAGGCGGGCCGGCCACGGCGTGCGGACGTACGCGGCGGGGCGGTGGGGGAGGGGCTCACCCCCGGGACTATTCACGCCCCGGCCCGAGAATCCAAACGGATATCCGGACCGGGGCGTGGACGGCGAGGGGGGCCGGTCAGCCGGTGCTGAGGCGTACCGTGCTCATGATCTTCTCGTAGGTCTCCTGCGTGACCTCGCCCTGGACGCCGGCGGCGCCGTAGAGGACCCAGGTCGCGAAGTCACCCTTGGCGTTCTTGAAGCTGAACGCGACGGCCTTCCCGTCCGAGTCGCACTTGCTCGCCTTCGGCAGACCCGACACGGTCGCCGTCGCCATGCTGCCCTTCAGGCCGGACGAGGTGGTGAAGTCCTTGGGCGGCGTGGACTTGACCGCCTCCCGCGGGTTGGGTGCCCTCTGCGCGTACGCCGCGAACGCCCAGGAGTCGGCCGCGTTGGTCGCCGCCTCCGCGGTGTCCTTGGCGCCCTGGGCGCCCTTGGTGCCGGTCCCGGCCAGCGAGGTCGTCTCCTCGCGGCCGTCCTTGTTGGAGTCGACCTTGCACCAGTCCTCCTTGAGGTAGGCCGGTGCGGACATCATGACGACGGTCGACCCGTCGTGCTTCTTCTCGTCCTCGAAGCCCGTCATGACGCCGGCGCTCGCGACGTTCCACTCCGGCGGGACGTCGAAGGCCGTGCCGTGGTTCGGGTTGACGACGACCTTCCAGCCCGGGATCAGCGGCTTGGCGTCGCCGCCCGCACGCGGGTTGGTGCCCGGAGACGCGGGCGCGGCGGAGGAGGAGGCCGGCGCCGAGGAGGCGGCGGCGGGCTTGTCCTCGGCCCGGTCGTCCTTCTTGTCGTCCCGGGTCAGGACGAACGCGCCGGTCGCGGCCGCCACGACGACGACGGCGGCCGCCGCGACGATGGCCACGGTCTTGGTGGCGTACGGGCTCCCGCCACCGCCCTGCGGCGCCGCGGCCTGCAGGGGCGCGGTGGGGGGCTGCTGCCCCCACGGCTGCACCGGCGGAGGGGTCTGGTAGCCCGCCTGCGGGTACCCGTAGCCCGGCTGCTGCTGGTACGGGTTCGGCTGCCCCGGCTGTCCCGGCTGCTGCTGGTACGGGTTCTGTTGCGCGTCCTGAGGGTTCGGCTGTCCCCCGGGCGGCTGCTGCTGTCCTGGCCACATGGCCGGTAACGATAGTGGGAGCGGGCCCGGATGGTCACGGCCGCCCCCGGCGTCGGGTCTGGCCAAGCGTATCTACCCGCGGGTAACATCGCCCCTCATGAGCGCAGATCAGATGAACGTGGGCGAACTGCTCGCCGCGACCGTGCCGATGGCCCGGACCCTGAACCTCCAGTTCCTTGAGACCACCCCCGAGCGCGCGGTCGTCCGGTTGCCGGACCAGCCGGACTTCCACAACCACGTGGGCGGCCCGCACGCCGGCGCCATGTTCACCCTCGCCGAGTCCGCGAGCGGCGCCATCGTCCTCGCCGCCTTCGGCGACCAGCTCTCGCGTGCCGTGCCGCTGGCGGTGAAGGCCGAGATCGGCTACAAGAAGCTCGCCAAGGGCGTCGTCACGGCCACCGCCACCCTCGGCCGCCCGGCCGCCGAGGTCGTCGCCGAACTCGACGCGGGCGGCCGCCCCGAGTTCCCCGTCACCATCGCGATCCAGCGCGAGGACGAGGCCGTGACGGGCGAGATGACCGTGGTCTGGACGCTGCGCCCCAACGCGTAGCCGAGCCGCACCGGCGGCACTTGTGGGGGCCGCGCCCGCCGGGCGCGGC
>NZ_JBEZBN010000051.1:0-46976 GCF_040647115.1 Streptomyces sp. NPDC044571 | reverse complement strand
CCCGGCCCCCCCCCCCCCGGGCCCCCCCGCCCCAACCCACCTCGGCCGTCCCCCTGGGAAACGGCTGGTCTCACTCGACGCTCAGGCGTCCTCGTCGTCCTCGTCGTCCAGCCGGGCCAGCCACGTGGCCAGGCGCTCCACCGGAACCTCGAAGTCCGGGTTCAGGTCGACGAACGTGCGCAGCTGCTCGGCGAGCCACTCGAAGGTGACCTCCTCCTCGCCGCGCCGCTTCTCCAGCTCCTCGATGCCGCGATCGGTGAAGTACAAAGCGGGCTCCGTGCCGTGATGAAGGTGTGCAGGGGGTGTTTCCCGCCAGGATAATCCGCATACCCGGCGAGACCTCCCCCGTCCCCGCCCCCGGCGCTAGCCTTGACTGCCACATACCTGAGGGGGCAGGGGATGCAGGACGGGCGCACGACCGGCACCGCGCGCGCCTACGAGCTCCTCGAACCCCTCGTCCAGGCCGCGACCGTACGCGTCCATGCGGCGCCGGGCGGGTATGCACCCTCTGGGACCGGCCCCACCTGGGGGAGCGGCTTCTTCGTCGCCCCCGGCTGGGTCCTGACGTGCGCGCACGTCGTCGGCGAAGGGGGTGCTGCGGTGCGTCTCGTGGGACGTGAGCTCGGCATCACCTTCTCCTCCGGCGCCGGCGCCACCGGAACCGTCACCGGCCGTGTCGAGTGCGTCCTGCCCGAGCGGCTGGAGGAGCGCCGGCCCGCCCGGCGCGCCCTGTGGGACCTGCCCGACCTGGCGCTGGTCCGCGTCCTCGCGCCGATCTCGCACGCCTGCGTCCGGCTGACCGACCGGGCCCGGCCGCGCCTCGACGAGGTCGCGTACTTCGGCTGTACCGAGGACCTCGGCACCCCCGAGATCACCGGCCGCACCACCCGGCTGCGCGGGACCGCCGCAAACGGCGCCGCCCTGCGCCTCGGCGACGACGACGAGATCGAGCCCGGCATGTCCGGCGGGCCCGTCGTGGACCTGGCCCGCGGCGAGGTCGTCGGCGTGGTCAAGGCCCGCCGGCAGGGCGGAGGCGGCGGGCTCGCCGTCTCCGTGATCCAGTTACGGACCCTGCCGCTCGCCGCCACCGGCCAGATCGGGCTGTACCGCCGGGTCATCCAGGCCCACGACCTCTACCACTACGACCAGCACCTCAGCGATCTGGGAACCCGCCGCACCTGGACCGACGTCCACGACGAGCTGCCCGCCGAGGACGACCCGTACGAGGGGCGCCGGCGGCTCACCCCCGCCGAGCGCACCACCCTGTGCGGGCTGCTCGCCGAACTCCCGCCGCCCCGCTCCTCCGAGGCCGTACGGGCCCTGGTCGAAGCGGCCCGCGGGGAGGAGCCGGACCCGGTCCTGCCCGCACCCCTGAGCTGGCGCGACGGCCTCGGGATGCTGCTCGACCCGCCCGGCTCCGCCGGGGAGGCCGCCGCGATGCTCCGGTACGCGACCGACGTGAGCGTGGCCGACCACCGCGAGCCGCCGTCCCCCGGCGCCGACGAGGAGCTGTGGGACTGGGTCCGGGCCACGGCCGAGCGGCTCTGGAGGCCCCTGCGTCGCGAGCTCGCCGAGCGGCACGAACGCGGCCTGGTCGAACGGGAACGACGCCGCCGCGCCCGGGCCGGCCGGCCCGCGGCAGCCCAGGGCCGGCCGACCGCAGGGCCGCGGCCGGGGCCCTCCGTCCTGCTGGAGGCCTGGGCCCACGGCTGGGAGAACGTGTACGACTGGCGGGTCTCGGTGCTCGCCGGGCCCGCCCACCCGGGGCGGCTCACCCCCGTCGACTCGGGCGAACGCGTCACCGCGGCGGGACTGCCCGAGGCCCTGCGGGCCCCGCTCGCCGAGGCGTTCCGCCGCTGCGACACCCACGACGCGGCCGCCGTCCTCGAAGTCGCCGTCGCCCCCGAGCTGTTCGGGCTGCCCGTCGACACCTGGACCGTGACGGGCCGGGTCCCGCTGGGCGTGCAGCGGCCGGTGGTGCTGCGCCACCCCGCCGGGAGCGGCGAACCCCCGCCCGGCAGCGAGGCCGCCCACCGCAGGGCGGACCGCTGGGCCCGCGTCCAGGCCGGCCCGCCGCTGGACGAGCGGGCCGACTGCGCGCGGGGCCGCCCCCGGATCCCCGACCCGGCCTGGCTCGACGCACTGCCCGACAACACCGTGCCCGTGCACTGCCGGGCCGCCGACCAGGAGCCCACCCTCGGCTCCCTGCAGGCGGTCCACGACGCGGGGTACGGGGTCGCGGTCGGGCGGCGGCCCCCGGCCGATCCGGCCGCGCCGTGCGCGCCGTTCCACCGCGGGCTGCGCGAGGAGCTGACCGAGGCGGGACACGGCGAGCGGCTGCCGGAACGGCTCCAGGCGCTGCGGGCCCGCGCCCACGGAGCGGACCCGGACGCGTACTGGGCCGAAGGGATGACCCTGATCTGGGAGGACCCGGCCCGCGCCCTGCCCGAGGACGAGCCGCTGCACGGTGACCTGTGACCGGAGGGAGGGAGCAGCAGTGAACGAGGAATGGCTCATATACCGGGGGGTGGGCGAACCCCACGACGGGATCGACGCACTGCCCGATCCGCCGCCCTGGCGGGACTTCGACGGCGGCCCCGTCGGCGAGCCCGGCGGCCAGGCCGCGACCGCCGACGGGAACGTCACCCGGCGCCTCGGCGCCCACCGGCAGGCCGCCGAACTGCACCGCCCCGAACCGGAGGAGCTGGAGGCCATCAACGCGGCGCTGTACCTGCGCCGCCCCCTGCTGGTCACCGGGTACCCGGGCACCGGGAAGTCGACCCTCGCGCACGCCGTGGCCCACGAGCTGAAACTCGGCCGGGTGCTGCGCTGGCCCGTGGTGTCGCGGACGGTGCTCCAGGAGGGGCTGTACCGGTACGACGCCATCGCCCGCCTCCAGGACGTGCAGATCGCCGCCGGCGGCGGCGCACCCGGCGGCGCCCCGGGCATCGGAAAGTACATCCGCCTCGGCCCGCTCGGCACCGCCCTGCTGCCCACCGAACGGCCCCGCGTCCTGCTCATCGACGAGCTCGACAAGAGCGACATCGACCTGCCCAACGACCTGCTGAACGTACTGGAGGAAGGCGAGTACGCGCTGCCCGAACTGGAGCGCGTCGCCGACACCGAACCCGAGGTGCAGGTACTCACCGACGACGGGGCGAAGGTCACCGTCCGGGGCGGCCGGGTGCGCTGCCGGGCCTTCCCCTTCATCATCCTGACCAGCAACGGCGAACGGGACTTCCCCGCCGCCCTGCTGCGCCGCTGCATCCAGCTCAAACTCGGCCAGCCCGGCGAGAAACGGCTCGCCACCATGGTCCGCGCCCACCTCGGCGAGGAGGCCGCCCAGCTCGGCGCCGACCTGATCCGCGAGTTCCTCAGCCGCTCCCAGTCCGAACTGGTCGCCGCCGACCAGCTGCTGAACGCCATCTACCTCACCCACTACGCCGCCCCGCCCACCCGGGAGGACCTCGCCGACCTGCTCATCCAGCGCCTCGACCGTCCGAGGTGAGCGGCCGTGACCCCCGACCGGCCACCGGTCCCCCCGGGCCTGCGCGAACTGGCCGCGCTCCTGCGCACCGCGGGACTCGACCCCTCCGCCGAGGAACTCGCCGACGCCCTGTGGCTGGCCGGGCACATCGGCCCGCCCGCGGCCGGCGGCCCCCCGCGCCAGGAGGTCCGGATCAGGCGCCCGCGGACCGGGGGCGCGCCGCCGCCCGAGGAGGAGCCCGTACGGCCCGGCGCACCAGCCGAGGACCCCGTCCGGCTGTACGCCTCCCGGGCAAGGGGGACCGTCGCGGAGGAGGCCGCCCTGCTGCCGGACGGGGGAGGGGTGCCCGTACGGGTGCCCGGGGCCGCGGCCCTGCCCCGGATACTCGACATCCAGCGGGCCCTGCGCGCCCTCCAGCGGCACCGGCCGCCCGGTCCGCCCACCCGGCTCGTGCTCGACGAGCCCGCCACCGCCGAGGCCAGCGCCCGGGCCCTCGGGCTGGTCATTCCGGTGCTGCGGCCGGAGAGCCGGCGCGAGGCGACCGTACGGCTGGTGATGGACGCGTCCCCGTCCATGGCCGTCTGGCAGGAGATGTTCGAGGAACTCCGGGCCGTGTGCGAGCGCTTGGGCGCCTTCCGGGACGTGCAGGTGCACTACCTGCACCGGCTCGCCGACGGCCGCGCGGCCCTCGGGCGCGGGCCCGGCCCCGGCACCCGGCTGCGCTCCGGGGACCAGCTGCGCGATCCCACCGGCCGGGCGCTGACCATGGTCGTTTCCGACTGCGCCGGCCCGCTGTGGCGAGAGGGCGAGGCCCAGCGGCTGCTGTACCGGTGGGCCGAGTGCACCCCCTGCGTGGTCGTGCAGCCGCTGCCCCAGCGGCTGTGGAACAGGAGCTGGCTGCCGACCGAGCGGGGCGCTCTCACCCGCGTCGAAGGCGGGTCGGGCAGGCTCAAGTTCCGCCCCGACCGGCCGGCCCGGCCCGGGCGGCCCACCGGCGGGCTGACCGTCCCCGTCCTGCCGCCCCGCGCGACCGCCCTCGGCGCCTGGGCCCGCCTCGTCGCAGGACTGGGCACCGGGCCCGTACCCGCCGAGGTGGGCCGGGTGCTCGCCGACCACCCCGCCGCTCCGGTACCGCCGCCCCGGGCCGTGCGGCCGCCGCAGGAACTGGTGCGCCGCTTCCGCTCCTCGGCCTCGCCGCGCGCCGTGCAGCTCGCGGTGTACCTGTCGGCCGCGCCGCTGACCCTGCCGGTGATGCGCCTGGTCCAGCGCACGATGCTGCCCGACTCGGAGCCCTCGGACCTGGCCGAGGTCCTGCTCAGCGGGCTGCTGCGGCGCGGCACCTCACCCGGGCAGTGGTACGAGTTCGTGCCCGGCGTCCAGGACGTGCTGCTCGGACCGCTCGGGCGGGACGAGGCCGCCCTCGTGCTCAAGCACTGCTCGGAGTACGTCCTCGCGCACTTCGGGCGGGGCGTGCGCAACTTCCCGGCGCTCGCCGTCTCTCAGCTGACCGGTGCGCCCCTCGTCGAGGAGGGCGGGGACGAACGGGTCCCCGCCGGGCGCCTCCCGCAGGCCTTCGCCGAGGTCTCGGCGAGAGTCGTACGGCGCTACCTGCCCGGCCCCGACGAGGACGAACGCGCCGCGGACGTCCCGGACGCACCGCCCGGCCGGGCCTGGGCGGTGCGCACCGCGCGCGACCGGCTCGCCGCACCCGACCCCGACGTCGGCGGGCGCGGGCTGTACGAGGCCGCCGCCGTGCTGCGCCGGGCCGTGGCGGCCCCCGCCGGCGCCGACGACCCGCCGGGGGAGGCGGAGTGCGAGCTCGCGGCCGTGCTGCTGCGGCTGTGGGCCCGCCGCCGGGACCCCGACCTGCTGACCGAGGCCCAGCGGGCGGTGACCGGGCTCCCGACCGCGCAGGCCCGGGCCGTCCTCGGCCGGGTGCTGTACGAACGGGCCCTGGAGGGCGCGCCCGACGCGGAGCTGCTGGCCGCGGCGGAACGGGAGTTCACTGCGGCTGCCGCCGCCCCGGACCTGGATCCGCAGCTGCGGCTGGACTGCGTGGTGCGGCGGGCCCAGACCCTGGTCCGGCTGGGGAAGCTGCGGGAGGACACCGGGGCGCTGCGCGAGGCACGGGCCGCCCTGGAGGCCCTGGCCGGACCGGCGCCCGTACCGCTGGTGCAGGCCGCCCTGGGCCGGGTGCTGCTGGCGCTGCTGAGCCGCACGCCCGACCCGGCGGAGCGCACCGCCCTGGCCGAACAGGCCGCCGACCGCCTCGCCGCGGGGCTCGCCGCCGGGCCGGGCGCCCGCATCCGGGTGGAGCTGGCGACGGCCCTGCGCCATCTGCCCGGGCGGCTGGAGGAGGCCGCCGAACAGCTGGGCCTGGCCCTCGCCGAGGCCCCCGCGGATCCCGAACTGCGCCTGGCCGGGCTGGTCTGCCTGGCCAGGGTGCACCGCGCCCGGTACGCCCGGGACGGTGACCCGGCGGCCCTGGAGGACGCGGCCGAGGCCTACGGCCGGGCCCGCAGGCTGATCCCCCGGGACGGGGAGGCGTACGGGGAGCTGCTGCCCGAGTGGGGCGAGGTCCTGCTGGACCGGGCGCGGGCCGCCGACGGGCGGCGCTTCACCTCGGCCGCCGTACGGGTGCTGCGCGACAGCCGGGCGGCGGTGCCGCAGTCCGACCCCCGGTCGGCGCAGCGGTTGCTGCGGCTCGCGGCGGGGCTGCGGCTGCGGCACGCGTACGAGGGCGACCTGGTGGACCTGCGGGAGGCCGAGTACCTGCTGGAACTGGCCGTCCGGCAGAGCCGCGACCCGCTGGAGCAGGCGCGTGCCTGGCGGGAGCACGGAGACGTCCAGCAGGAGATCCACTCCCACACCCGGGGACTGGACCGGCTCGACCGGGCGGCCGACTCCTACCGGCGGGCGTGGCGCCAGGCGCTGGCCGCCGACCGGGAGGAGCGCGAGGAGGTGGCCGTGGAACTGGCCGCCCGGGTCCAGGAGCTGCGGGGGGAGGTGCTGGAGCGGCTGGCGCGGCCCCGGGCGGCCCTGGACGCCTACCGCTCCGCGGTGGAGCTCCTGGGGCGGCTCGGAACGGCCGCCGCCGACCGGAGGGAGGCGGTGCAGGTGCGCGTACGCCTGCTGGAGGCGGCGCTGTGACGTCCCCCGGGGCTTGGAGGGCCGAGGCAGTGGGAAAGGGCAGTGGACCATTGAATGCACAGACTCGACAGGGGGACGGGCAGCCCATGGTGACGCGGCACCAGGAAACGGCCATGACGGGAACAGCCTGCGCCGGACCGTTACCGGACCTGTCCGGGTTCGATCTGGCCGCACTGCGCGCCATCGACCATCCCGTGCTCGCCCAGGTGATCGAGGGCATGGTGGAGCGGGTCACCCACCCCGCCGAAATCCTCAACGCCTTCGATTCCGGGGTCTCGTGACACAGCGCGTTCCCAGCGCCACTCAGCGCACGCAGAGTTGACCGTTTTCCGCCGTTAGCCCGGGCTGTCCGCGGGCAGGGATGGACCGTCCGCCGGGGGGAGGGAGGTGCAGGCCATGAGGCAGACCCGCACGGGCGGCGCCGCGCTGACCGCCCACCGCACGCACGCCCCCTGGCCCCACGCCCGACTCGACGTGGCCGCCGCCCGCGCCCAGGGCCACCGACCCCACCCGATACGGCAGTTCGTCCTCAAGACCCGCAGCCGCTGCAACCTCGCCTGCACCTACTGCTACGTCTACGAAATGGCCGACCAGGGCTGGCGCGGCCAGCCCGCCGCCATGGCCCCGGCCACCGTCGCCCGTACCGCCGAGCGCATCGCCGAACACGCCGCCGCCCACGCACTGACCCGCGTCGACCTCGTCCTGCACGGCGGCGAACCGCTGCTCACCGCACCCGACCGGCTCGCCGTCCCCGTCGACGCCGTACGGGCCGCGCTCGCCCGGACCTCCCCGCGCACCCGGGTCACCGCCACCGTCCAGACCAACGGCACCCTGCTCACCCGCGGCCGGCTCGCCGCGCTCGCCGCCGCGGGGATCCGCGTCGGCGTCAGCCTGGACGGCGGGCTCCCCGCGCACAACACCCGGCGCGTGGACCACGCCGGACGGCCCGGCTTCACCGCCGCGGCCCGCGGCCTGCGGCTGCTCGCCCGCCATCCCGCCGGCTACGCCGGGGTGCTGTGCGTCATCGACCTCGACCAGGACCCGGTGGAGACCTACGAGTCCCTCCTCGCCTTCGCCCCGCCCGCCATCGGCCTGCTGCTGCCCCTCGCCAACTGGAGCACCCCGCCGCCCGGCCACCACCCGCCCCGGACCCCGTACGCCGACTGGCTCCTCGCCGTCTTCGAACGCTGGTGGCAGGACGGGGTCCTGCGCACCCGGATCCGGATCTTCGAGGAGATCATCGCCCTGCTGCTCGGCCTGCCCGCCGCCACCGAGACCCTCGGCCTCGCCCCGGCCGCCACCGCCGTCATCGAGACCGACGGCAGCCTGGAACAGGCCGACTCCCTGAAATCCGCCTACGAGGGCGCCGCCGCCACCGGGATGAGCGTGCACCGCCACAGCTTCGACCAGTTCCTCGACCACCCCGGGCTCGCCGCCCGGCAGCTCGGCCTCGACGCCCTGGCCGCAGGCTGCCGCACCTGCGAGCTCGTCACGGTCTGCGGAGGCGGCCACTACCCGCACCGCTACCGCGCCGGCGAAGGCTTCCGGCAGCCGTCCGTGTACTGCGCGGACCTCCAGGTCGTCATCCGGCACATCGCCGCCGCCCTGCACCGGGCCGCGGTCCCCGCGGCCCCCCGGGCGGCCGCCTCATGACCGGCACGGCCGCCACCCTGACCGGATTCACCGTCGGCTCGGCCACCCTGCGCGCCCTCGCCTCCACCGAACCCTGCACCGAGGCCACCCGCCTGATCCGCGCCGTCCGCCGCTCCAAGCGCCTCGTCCTGCTGCGCGCCGTACTCGACGCCGTTCCCGCCGGCCGGGCCGCGGAGGCCGCCGACCACTGGGCCCTGCTGGAGGAGGCCGAACGGCACGACCCCGCAGCCGTCCACGACGTCCTGCACTACCCGACCACCGGCGTGTGGGCCGAGGAGACCCTGCGCAGGCTGCACGCCCCCGCCGGGCCGCCGCCCGACCTCGGCCACCTCGGGGCCCTCGCCGTCGCCGCCGCCCTGCGCGCCGGCATCACCTTCAAGGCCGCACTGCGGCCCACCGGCGGCCGCCTCGCCCTCCCCACGCTCGGCCTGCTGCGGCCTCCGCGCCCGGGCCCGCTCGCCCTCACCGAGCGCTCCTGGGACCCCGAGGACCCCGCGGTCCTCACCCTGCACACCCTGCCCGGGGGACACACCGCCCTCGACGACCTCGACCCGTACCGGGCCACCGGCCCCGCCCACCCGGCCAGCGCCCGCCCCGCCCGTCGGCTCACCCCCAAGGGGCACAAACGCTGGGACACCCAGTGGTCCGGCGCGCTCACCCTGCTCCAGCGCTACGACACCGCCCGCGCCGGGGAGGTCGGCCGGCTGCTGCGCTCCGTCGTCCCGCTGGGCGGCGGCGCCCGCTCCAGCGGCGCCACCCTGCCCGCAGCCGCCGGAGCCGTCCTCGCCCGCGCCCAGGCCCCGCCCGCCCTGGCCGCCACCCTCGTCCACGAGGTGCAGCACGGCAAACTGGCCGCCCTCGCCGACATCCTGCCGCTGCACACCGCCGACCGGACACCCCTGTACTGGGCCCCCTGGCGCAGCGACCCCCGCCCGTTGGAGGGACTGCTGCACGGCGCGTACGCCCACCTGGCCCTGGCCGGCTACTGGCAGCGCGCCGCCCTCTACGGGGCCCGCGGCGCCTGGGCGCAGCACGCCCGGATCCGGGCCCAGGTGGCCGCCGTCCTCCCGGTCCTGCACGAGCACCCCCGGCTGACCGCGGCCGGACGCCAGTTCACCGCCGCGATGACCGCCGCCGAGCAGGCCATGGACGAACTGCCGCCCCCCGGCGACCAGCACGCCACCGCCCGCCGGGCCGTCGACCGCGAACGCCGCGCCTGGTGCGAGGACCACCCCGAACTCGCCCCTTTCGCACAGGGATGACGGACCGTCCGCTGCGGTACCTTTTCAACCCCGTCCACTGCCCGGATTCAGGGAGACGGCCGCATGACCACCGGTAGTCGGCAGGACCGAGACCGAGACGGAGCCGCGCAGCCGCAGCGCTTCGTCATCAGCTTCGCGGGCTTCAACCGCCCCTGGGCCGTGTGGATCGCCCACCGCCTGGAGGAGCACGGCCACCGCGTCGCCCTCCAGCGCTGGGACCCGCAGAACAGCCCGGGCATCGCGCAGGCCCTCGACGACCTCGCCCGCAGCGGCAGCCGCGTCCTGCTGGTCCTCAGCGAACGCTACTTCTCCGCGGGCACCCACACCGACGAGGAGTGGAACACGGCCCTGCGGACCGTCACCGACGACCACCCCGGCCGGTTCGCGGCCGTCTGCCTCACCGACGCCCCGCTGCCCAGCGCCGTCGCCGTCCTGGAGAAGACCGACCTGTGGGGCCTGGACGCGTACGAGGCCGAATACCGCGTGCTGCGCAGGCTGGAGCTGCCGACCGACCGGATCGGCACCGAGACCGGCCGCCGCGGCCCCCGCTTCCCCAACGACCCGCCCGAGATCTGGGGCCGGGTCCCGCGCCGCAACCCGCGCTTCACCGGCCGCAACGACGTCATCGGCCGACTGCGGGCCGCCCTGACCGAAGCGCCGCCCGGGGCGGCCACCGTGACCCTGCTCGGCCTGTCCGGGGTGGGCAAGACGCAGGTCGCCACTGAATACGCCTACCGCTTCGCCTCCGAGTACGACGTGGTGTGGTGGGTGCCCGCCGAGGACCGGCCGACCCTGCGCGAGCGGCTCGCCGACCTGGCCCCCGCCCTCGGCCTGCCGCTGGGCGCGGGCAGCTACGGCGAGCAGATCCGGGCCGTCCTGGAGGCGCTGCGGCGCGGCTCCCCGTACCACCGCTGGCTGCTGGTCTTCGACGGCTGCGACAACCCCGACGACCTCACCGATCTGCTGCCGCAGGGCGCCGGCGACGTCATCATCACCTCCCGCAACCGCGAATGGGCCTCCCGGCACACCAGCCTCGTCGAAGTCCCGCTCTACGCCCGGCCCGAGTCGATCACCTTCATCCGCCGCCGGGCCATCCGGCTCACCGGCGAGGAGGCCGACCAGCTCGCCGAGGCCCTGGAGGACTACCCTCTCGCCCTCGACCAGACCGCCGGCTGGCTCGCCGACTCCCCGCTGACCGTCGGCGACTACCTGCGGCTGCTGCGGAGCCGGCTGGACTCACGGGAGGCCGTCACCGTCTCCGACGACTACCCGCTGCCCTTCCCGACCGCCCTGGCGATACTCCTCAACAACGTCCGGGAGAACTTCCCCGACGCCCTCGCCCTGCTGCGGCTGTTCGTGTTCTTCGCACCCGGACCGGTGCCCCTGCGGCTGCTGCGCGAGTTCCCCGCCGCCGACGTGCCCGAACAGCTCGCCGGGCTGATCAACGACCAGATCCGCTGGAACGCGGCCCTCAACAAACTGGTCCAGTTCTCGGTGGTACGCCTCGAATACTCCGACCTGTCCGTGGAGGAGGGCGGCGGGCTGGAGACCGTACAGCTGCACCGCATGGTCCACGGCATCGTCCGCGAGGACCTCTCCGCGGACGAGGCCGAACCCCTCTCCCGCGCCGTGCGCCAGGTCCTCGCCGCCGCCGACCCCGGCCGGCCCTCCGATTCCCGGCTCTGGCCGAGGTACGCCGAACTCATCCCGCACCTGGAGAGCTCCGGCGTCCTGACCAGCACCAATCCGCGCATCCAGAACTTCCTGTTGCACTGCCTGCGGTACCTGATCCTCGCCGGGGAGTACCGCACCTGCCTGCGGCTCGCCGAACTGACCGACGCCGTCTGGCGCACGATGCTCGGCGACGACCACGACCAGGTGCGCGAGCTCAGCTACCACTACGGCGGCGCCCTGCGCATGCTCGGGCACTTCAAACGTGCCGAGACCCTCGCCAAGGCGGTCGCCGACCGCATGCTGGCCGAGCGGGGCGACCGCGACCTGGAAACCCTGCGCGCGACCAGCACCTACGCCGGGGTCCTGCTCAGCACGGCCAAGTTCGACCAGGCCCGGGAACTCCTGGAGCACGCCTTCGCCCGCTACCGCGAGCTGCTCGGCGAGGACGACTCCATCACCCTCAACGCCGAGAACAACGTCGCCGTCGCGCTGCGGCTGCTCGGCCGCTACCAGGAGGCCTACGACACCGACCTCGACACCCTGCGACGGCGCGAACGGGTCCTGCGCGTCCGGCACATCGCCACCCTGTCCTCCGGGATCGGCTGCGCGATGGGCCTGCGGCTCATGGGCCGCTACCGCGAGGCCCTCGCCCGCCAGGAACAGGGCCTCAAGCTCAACTCCCAGGTGCTGGGCGCCAACCACCCGCAGACCCTGCGCGCCGAGCACAACCTCGGGATGTGCCTGCGCCGCTCCGGGGACATCCCCGGCGCCGGAGCCCGGCTGCGCAGCGTCCTGGAGCGCTCGACGCGGGTGTTCGGCGCGACGTTCCCGTGGACGCTGATGGTGGCCTCCGACTACGCCACCTACCTGCGGGAGTACGGGGACATCGGCGAGGCCCGCCGGATCTCCGAGGAGGTCGTACGCGGCTACCAGACGCAGCTCGGCCTCGCCCACCCGTACAGCATCGGCACCGTCGGCAACCTCGGCCTGGTGCTGCGCGCGCAGGGCGAACGGGTCGAGGCCCTCAGCCTCGCCGAACAGGCGCTGGTCGGCATGCGGGGCGCGGTGGGCGAGCGGCACCCGTGGACCCTGGGCTGCGCCCTCAACGCCACCGGGCACCGCAACATCACCGGCCGCCTGGAGGACGCGCTCGACCTGAGCCGGGAGACCCTCCGCGGCTGCGAGCAGGTCCTCGGCCCCGACCACCCGATGACGCTGAGCGCCCAGATCGCCCTGGCGGCCGACCTCCGGTCGGTACGGGAGGACGTGGAGGCACAGAAGCACGAGGACGCGGGCCTGCGCGCCCTGACCCGCACCCTGGGCCCCCAGCACGTCCACACCGTCTCGGCCCGCCAGCAGATGCGCCCGTACTGGGACTTCGAACCACAGCCGTAGGGGGTACGGGGCTTGCGCCCGGGCGGGGCCTCTTCCCCCTCTCCCCACCGCCCCGGGGCGGTGGTTGCCCACCCGCCCCTCGGCGGCCAGGTGGGGGGCGGTGGATTGCCGGGCGGGGTCGGGGCCGGCGTCAGAGACACCCACGCGGGCGCATCTCGGCTGCGCGGGCTGGTTCCCGGGGCCGCCCAAGCCCCACCATCCAGCCCGGGGGCCCACAGGCATACGTGTTCCGAGTCGCGGGCGGCCTACCCGCACGAAACAGCGACGAGAGCCTCATCGGGAGCCGCAGCCGCGTCGAATCGCTACGCGCTCCTCAATGACGGCGTCCGGCGGCCGTCCGGGGCCGGACATGGGCCGCCACCGATCGCTACGTGGCTGAGGTGCCCCGGCGGCGATCAGCCCGACAGGGCTTGCCGGCCCTTTCGACACGGGACCCGCTGCCTGCTCTCGGCACATGGGTCCCCCCGAAGCCCCCCGTTCCGCAAGCCGATCCGGGCGCGAAATGCCGCCGGCCCTCGGCCACCCGGGCGCCAGCCGCGTACGTGGCCGCCCCCGGAACGGCCGGAAGGCCCGGCCCCCTTGAGGGGTCGGGCCTTCCTTGTTCAGCTCAGCGCAGCGACTAGGCCTCGAAGACCTCGTTCAGCAGCAGCTGCTGCTCCGCCTGGTGGCGCTTCGCGGAGCCCACCGCCGGGGAGGAGCCGTGCGGGCGCGAGATGCGCCGCAGGCGCTCGCCCGCCGGGATGTCCGCGCCGACCGCGAGGTCGAGGTGGTCGATCAGGTTCAGCGCGATGAACGGCCACGCACCCTGGTTCGCCGGCTCCTCCTGCGCCCAGATGTACTTGGCCGCGTTCGGGAACTTGGCGATCTCCGCCTGGAGCTCGGCACCCGGCAGCGGGTACAGCCGCTCGATGCGGATGATCGCCGTGTCGGTGACACCGCGCTTCTGCCGCTCGGCCTCCAGGTCGTAGTAGACCTTGCCCGCGCAGAAGACGACCTTGCGCACCGCGTTCGGGTCGACGGCGGAGTCGCCGATGACCGGGCGGAACGAACCGCTCGTGAACTCCTCCGCCTTCGACGCCGCGGCCTTCAGGCGCAGCATCGACTTCGGGGTGAAGACGATGAGCGGCTTGTGGTGCGGGTTGTGGACCTGCCAGCGCAGCAGGTGGAAGTAGTTCGACGGCAGCGTCGGCATGGCGACCGTCATGTTGTTCTGCGCGCACAGCTGGAGGAAGCGCTCGGGGCGGGCGGAGCTGTGGTCCGGGCCCTGGCCCTCGTAGCCGTGCGGCAGCAGCAGCGTGACGCCGGAGGTCTGGCCCCACTTCTGCTCGGCCGAGGAGATGAACTCGTCGACGACGGTCTGCGCGCCGTTGACGAAGTCACCGAACTGGGCCTCCCACAGGACCAGCGCGTCCGGACGGGCCAGCGAGTAGCCGTACTCGAAGCCCATGGCCGCGTACTCGGAGAGCAGCGAGTCGTAGACGTTGAACCGGGCCTGGTCGTCCGACAGGTACTGCAGCGGGGTGTGGTCCTCGCCGGTCTCCCGGTCGATCAGCACCGCGTGGCGCTGGCCGAAGGTGCCGCGGCGGGAGTCCTGGCCCGACAGCCGGACCGGGGTGCCCTCCATCAGCAGCGAGCCGAAGGCCAGGGTCTCGCCCATGCCCCAGTCGATGGTGCCCTCGTCGATCATCGCCGCGCGGCGCTGCAGCTGCGGCAGCAGACGCGGGTGGACGGTGACGTGGTCGGGGATGTTGACCTGCGACTCGGCGATCCGCTTGACGACCTCCGGGGAGACCGCGGTGTCCACGGGCACCGGGAACTCGGCCTGACCGGCCGGGGCGACCGGCGGGGCGATCGCGGGCTGCGTGGCGGCCTCGCGGACCTCCGCGAAGACCTTCTCCAGCTGGCCCTGGAAGTCCTGGAGCGCCTGCTCGGCCTCTTCGAGCGTGATGTCGCCGCGACCGATCAGGGACTCGGTGTAGAGCTTGCGCACCGAGCGCTTCTTGTCGATCAGGTCGTACATCAGCGGCTGCGTGAAGGCCGGGTTGTCGGACTCGTTGTGGCCGCGGCGGCGGTAGCAGATGAGGTCGATGACCACGTCCTTGTTGAACGCCTGGCGGAACTCGAAGGCGAGCCGCGCGACGCGGACCACGGCCTCCGGGTCGTCACCGTTCACGTGGAAGATCGGCGCCTCGATCATGCGGGCCACGTCGGTCGCGTACATCGAGGAACGCGAGGACTCCGGGGCGGCGGTGAAGCCGACCTGGTTGTTGATCACGACGTGGACGGTGCCGCCGGTGCGGTAGCCGCGCAGCTGCGACATGTTGAGCGTCTCGGCGACGACGCCCTGGCCGGCGAAGGCCGCGTCACCGTGCAGCGCGACGGGCAGGACGGTGAAGTCCGTACCGCCCTTGTTGATGATGTCCTGCTTGGCGCGGGCGACACCCTCCAGGACCGGGTCGACCGCCTCCAGGTGGGAGGGGTTCGCGACGAGCGAGACCTTGATCTGCTCGCCGTCGAGACCGGTGAAGGTGCCCTCGGCGCCCAGGTGGTACTTGACGTCGCCGGAGCCGTGCATGGACTTCGGGTCGAGGTTGCCCTCGAACTCGCGGAAGATCTGCGCGTAGGACTTGCCGACGATGTTCGCGAGCACGTTCAGGCGGCCGCGGTGGGCCATGCCGATGACGACCTCTTCGAGGCGGGCCTCGGCGGCCGAGTCGATGACGGCGTCGAGCAGCGGGATGACGGACTCGCCGCCCTCCAGCGAGAAGCGCTTCTGGCCGACGTACTTCGTCTGCAGGAAGGTCTCGAAGGCCTCCGCCGCGTTCAGCCGGCGCAGGATGCGCAGCTGCTCCTCACGCTCCGGCTTGGAGTGCGGGCGCTCGATGCGGTCCTGGATCCACTTGCGCTGCTTGGGGTCCTGGATGTGCATGAACTCGACGCCGGTGGTGCGGCAGTACGAGTCGCGCAGCACGCCGAGGATGTCGCGCAGCTTCATCATCGACTTGCCGGCGAAACCGCCGACCGCGAACTCGCGCTCCAGGTCCCACAGGGTGAGGCCGTGCTCGGTGATGTCGAGGTCGGGGTGCTTGCGCTGCTTGTACTCCAGCGGGTCGGTGTCGGCCATGACGTGGCCGCGGACCCGGTAGGAGTGGATCAGCTCGAAGACGCGGGCGGCCTTCGTGACGTCGTCGTCGTGCGAGGCGTCGATGTCGCGGTTCCAGCGGACCGGCTCGTACGGGATGCGCAGCGACTCGAAGACGCCGTCGTAGAAGCCGTCCTCGCCGAGCAGCAGGTTGGCGACGATGCGCAGGAACTCGCCGGAGGCCGCGCCCTGGATGACCCGGTGGTCGTAGGTCGAGGTCAGGGTCATGACCTTGGAGATGCCCAGCTTGTTCAGGGTGTCCTGCGAGGTGCCCTGGAACTCGGCCGGGTAGTCCATGGAGCCGACGCCCATGATGACGGACTGTCCGGGCATCAGGCGGGGCACGGAGTGCACGGTGCCCAGGCCGCCGGGGTTGGTCAGCGAGACGGTGACGCCGGTGAAGTCGTCCATCGTCAGCTTGCCGACGCGGGCGCGGCGGACGATGTCCTCGTACGCCTGCCAGAACTCGAAGAAGTTGAGGGTCTCGGCCTTCTTGATGCCGGCGACGACGAGCTGGCGGTCGCCGTTCGGCTTCACCAGGTCGATCGCGAGGCCGAAGTTCACGTGCTCCGGCTTGACCAGGGTCGGCTTGCCGTCCTTCTCCGCGAAGGAGTAATTCATGGACGGCATGGCCTTGATGGCCTGCACCATCGCGTAGCCGATGAGGTGGGTGAAGGAGATCTTCCCGCCCCGGGCGCGCTTGAGGTGGTTGTTGATGACGATGCGGTTGTCGAACAGCAGCTTCACCGGGACGGCGCGCACGGACGTGGCCGTCGGCACCTCCAGCGAGGCGTTCATGTTCTTCGCCACGGCGGCAGCCGGGCCGCGGAGCGTCACCAGCTCGGGGCCCGCGGGGGCCTCGGCGGCGGGCGCGGCCTGCTTGGGGGCTGCGGTGGCGGGAGCGGCGGCCGGGGCCTGAGATGCGGGCGCGGCCGGTGCGGCGGCCGGGGCCTGGGAGGTGACAGTCACAGCAGGGGCACCAGAGGGGGTGGCAGGAGCAGGGGCAGGAGCTGACACAGGAGTGGGCGCGGCAGATGCGGGCGCGGCGTCAGCCGCTGCGGTGGAGCCGGTGCCTGCACCGGGGCCGGCCGCCCCCGTGGCGGCAGCCTCGGAGACCTGCGGGGCCTGGGTGACGGTCGTGGCGGCCTGTGCGGAGGCGCCATCCGTCACCGGGGACTTCTTCGGCTCTTCGGCCTTCGCGGGAGCGGCAGCGCCGCCCGGCTTGTAGTCGGCGAAGAAGTCCCACCAGGCCCGGTCGACCGAGTTCGGGTCCTGGAGGTACTGCTGATAGATCTCGTCGACGAGCCACTCATTCGCGCCGAAGCCCGAGGCAGGGGTCTTCCCGCCCCCTGCTTCGGTCGTGGTGGTCGGGTTACTGGGGGACTGTGGCGACACGGCGGCAACCGCCCTCTTCCGCTTCACAAGGTATGGACAGCGGGAATAAAGGCTACGCCTCTCCAGGGGTGAGATGCAGACCGGGCCGGACTTCCGTCATGTAGGTCACACCGAACGGCGGGTTTCGCCGCGCGGAATGGCGGGAAACCAGCCAGGTTCGGGTAGGCGGCACCGAGGTTGCGGCCCCCATGGCTTCGCACCCCTGACGGACCCCGGGCACGTGTGGCCGAGATCATGTCCTTCCCACTCGAACCCTACGTCAATGCGGCGCCTGTGAACTGCCCGGAAGCGTGACAAGGATGCGGCAGCCGCGTGACGATTCGGCCACTCCGATGTCCCCTCCGTGCAGGCCGACGGCCCAACGGGCGATCGCCAGGCCCAGCCCGGTGCCCCCGTCGCCGCCGTGGGCGCTGCCGCGGTTGAACCGTTCGAAGACCCGGTGCCGCTCGGCCTCGGGGATGCCGGGCCCCTCGTCCCGTACCTCCAGCGCCAGGCTCCCCGGAGTCTCGCCCGCGCGGGCCCGGACCGTGACCCGGCCGTGCGGCGGGCTGTGCTTGACCGCGTTGTCGATCAGGTTCGCCACCACCTGGTGGAGGCGCTCGGCGTCCGCGTAGGCCGTCAGTCCGGACGGGAACACGTCAAGGTGCAGGTGCACGTCGTTGCGGGTGTGCCCGCCCGAGCCGGAGGACAGGCCCGGCCGGCCGGCGGCGGCGAGGCCCGACTCCTTCAGCACGCCCGACAGGTACGGCCACACCTCGAAGCGGCGGGCCTTCAGCGGCACCACCCCGTTGTCCACCCGGGACAGGTCCAGCAGCGTCTCGACCAGCCGCCCCAGCCGCTCGGTCTGCTTCAGCATCGTCCGCATGGTCTCCGGGTCGGCGGCCGAGACCCCGTCCACCACGTTCTCCAGCACCGCCCGCAGGGCGGCGATGGGCGTGCGCAGCTCGTGCGAGACGTTGGCGACCAGCTCCCTGCGGTGCCGGTCCACCGCCTCCAGGTCGTCCGCCATCAGGTTGATGGTGGAGGCCAGGTCGCCCAGCTCGTCGCGGCGCCCCGCCCCGCGGACCCGGCGGGTGAAGTCCCCGTGGGATATCGCCCGGGCCACGGTGGTCATCTCGTCCAGCGGCGCCGTCAGGCCGTGCGCGACGAACTGGGTGATGAGCATCGAGGCGATCACCGAGAAGACGGTGATGAACCGCAGCTCGGTGTCCGTGCGCAGGGCCACCATCAGCAGCCCCGTGGTGATGAAGACCGACACCACGACCAGCGTGCCCAGCTTGGTCTTGATCGAGAAGGGGGAGTACGGCCTCAGCTGGTGGGCGGGCCGGGGCCGCGGCGGGCGGCCCGTACCGGGGCCCGTACCGGGGCCCGTACCGGGGCGCATGCCGCGGCTCATGCCTGGGCCGGGGTCTCCAGGGCGTACCCGACGCCGTGGACCGTACGGATCCGCTCCGCCCCGATCTTGCGGCGCAAGGCCTTGATGTGGCTGTCGACCGTACGGGTCCCGGACGCGTCGGCCCAGTCCCACACCTCGGCCAGCAGCTGCTCCCGGGAGAGCACCGCCCGCGGGGTCCCGGCCAGGCACACCAGCAGGTCGAACTCGGTCGGGGTCAGGTGCACGTCCTCGGACTGGACCCGGACCCGGCGCTGCGCGTGGTCGATCTCCAGGTCGCCCAGGCGCAGCGTGGCCCCGCGCGGGGCGTGCGCGGCGAGCGTGGCCCGCTCCACCCGCCGCAGCAGGACGTGGACCCGCGCGGCCAGCTCGCGCATCGAGAACGGCTTCGTCATGTAGTCGTCCGCTCCGACCCCGAGCCCGACCAGCATGTCCGTCTCGTCGTCGCGGGCGGTGAGCATCAGCACCGGCACCGGCCGCTGCGCCTGGACCCGGCGGCAGACCTCCAGCCCGTCGAAGCCGGGCAGCATCACGTCGAGGACCAGCAGCTCGGGCTGCCAGCTCTCGGCCGCCGCCACGGCCGCCGGGCCGTCGAAGGCCGCCTGGACCTGGAAGCCCTCGGCGCGCAGCCGGGCCGCGATGGCATCGGCGATGGTGCGGTCGTCCTCGACCACGAGCACGCGCCGCTGAGCGCCGGGAGTGGCCGCGGCCCCGCTGTGGGTGGTGTGTGTCTGTTCCATTTCCGCCCCTGAAGATCCGCGTAATGGGGTGCAGCGTAGAGGAGCCACCGGCCTGCGGCTATGCGGGGTTCGGACAGGCCAGGCGGCGGAACCAATGGTTCCGATTCCGTCGGGAATGGGGATATGACGGGCCATGCCGGGTGCCCGGCCGCCCTCGGGAGACGGGGCCGGCCGCGCGGCGGGGCCGGGCACCGCCCCCGGTTTGTGGGCCTCCTACAGGACGCCGCCCGCCCGCGGCCTCAGCCGCTCTCGAACGGGGGCAGCGCCGCGAGCACCTTCTGCAGCCCCGGCGGTACCGACCCGTCGGCGGTGGCCACCTCGAAGCCGGCGTGCACGAACGCGTACGTGAACCCGTCGAACACCGTCGGACCGCCGCGCACCACCCGGGGCAGGTGCGCGAAGTCCGCCTCTGCGAGCGCGGTGCGCAGCACCGCGAGCCGGTCCGGTGCCAGCTTCCCGCTCCCCTCGGGTCCGCCCTGCCCGTCCAGCCGGGTCCACGAGCCGTCGCCCCTGATCAGCAGCGTGTGCGTCCTGCCCGCGAAGCCGCCGCTGCGGGTGACCGTGACCAGGCGTTCCGCCGCGGAGGACGGGGCCGGGGAGGCGGGCGGCCCCGAGGCCGACGCCGGGGGCGACGGGGTCGCGGCCGGCGCACCCGTCGGGCCGGGCGCCGCGGACGAGCGGGCCGTGGCCCCGGGGGCGGGCGGCGCCGACGGGGTCACGGCCGCCGAGGCCGTCCCCCCGGAGCCGGACCCGCCGCCGGAGCCCGCACCGCATCCGCCCAGCGCCACCGTGCCGAGCAGTACCGCCGCCACTCCTCGCACCGCACGCACACCCCACCCCCACGGGTCCTCGGGCCGACCCCCGAGTATGGAGTCGGCACCCCCCGTACGGAAAGCACCAGGAGGACGACATCCGCAGCATCGCCCCCTGGCGCTGGCTGCCTGCGCTGCTCGCCGTGCTCCTCGGCCTCTGGGGCCTGCGCCGCGGCGGCAGCATGTGGCGCGACGAGTCCGTCACCTGGCAGGTGGCGCACCGGCCGCTCGGCGGCATCGGCGAACTGCTGGGCCAGGTCGACGCCGTGCACGGGCTGTACTACCTGCTCATGCACGCCGTCTTCCTCGTGGGCGGAGACGGCCTGTGGACGCTGCGCCTGCCCTCCGTCGCCGCCACCGCCCTCGCGGCGGCCGGCGTGGCCGCCATCGCCCGGCGGCTCGCGGGGGAGCGGGCCGCGCTGCTCGCCGGGGCCGTGTACGCCCTGCTGCCGCCCGTGCAGATGTACGCCCAGGAGGGGCGCTCGTACGCCCTGGTCGCGGCCGCGGTGGTGTGGGCCACGTACCTGATGCTGTGCGAGCGGTGGACGGCCTACACGGTGGTGCTGCTGCTGGGCTGCTGGCTCCACGAGTTCGCCGCCCTCGCCGTGCTCGCGCACGCCTTCCGGGGCCGCCGCTTCCGGGGCTGGCGCCGCAGCGCCGCGGTCGTGGCCGCCCTGCTGCTGCCGCTGGCCGTGGTCACCGCCCGGCAGGCCCAGCAGCAGCTCGGCTGGCTCGGGCGGCCGAGCTGGCAGGACTGGGTGGCGTACGCGGTGGTCGGGGTCGTGTCGCTGCTGCTCGCGCGCGGGACGGCCGTGCGGGAGCTGGCCGGCGTGGCCCTGCCGCTCGTCCTGCTGCCGCCCGGGCTGCTGATGGCGGTCTCGCTGGTCCACCCCTGGTACGTCGACCGGTACGTGCTCTACGCCCTGGCCGGGCCGGCCCTGCTGGCGGGGGCCCGGCTGTCCGCGCTCCGGGTGCCCGCGCTCCGGGTGCCCGCGCTCCGGCCGTCCGGGGCCGGGTTCCGGTGGTGGGGGTCCTGGGCGCTGGCCGGGGTCCTGCTCGTGCCGTCCGGCTGGTGGTCGGCGTGGCTGCGTACGCCCGAGAGCCGCAAGGACGACGTCCTCGCGGTGGCCGCCGCGGTCCGGGAGCGGGCCGCGCCCGGGGACGCGGTGCTGTTCCTGCCGGCGCGGCGGCGCGAGTGGCTGCTGTCCTCGCCGGACGTGTACGGGGGCCTGTACGACCTGGCCCTGGACCGCACCCCGGCGGCCTCGCACACCCTCCAGGGCACCGAGCTGCCCGCGGACCGGATATGGGCCCGCCTGGTGGACGCACCCCGGGTGGTGGCCCTCCTGGACCCGCCTGACCAGCCCCGCGACCGCACCCCCGCGGAGGCGGTCAAACGCCAGACCCTGGCCGCCCACTTCGAGCTGTGCTCCCTGACGCCGGCCCGGGGCGCCCGGATCGCCGTCTTCGCCCCACCGGGCCACTGCCCCCCGGGGTGAGCGGTACGGCAGGATGGCGCCACTGATCACGTACCAGGCTCCGGGGGGCGCGCCGCAATGACCAGTGACGAGAACGGGAACGCGGGGGCCCTGCCGGGGCCGCTGGTCGACGTGCGGTGGCTGGGGGAGCGGCTCGGTGCGCCCGGGCTCGTCGTCCTCGACGCCTCCGTCGGCGCCCACCGCGGTGCCGCCGTGCGGATCCCGGGGGCGCGGCCCTTCGACCTCGACGGCGACCTCTCCGACCACGAGGCCTCCGCCCCGCACACCATGCCCGCGCCCGAACGGTTCACCGAAGCCGTACGCGGCCTCGGCATCGACGACACCAGCACCGTCGTCGTCTACGACGGCGCCGGCATCTACTCCAGCGCCCGCGCCTGGTGGATGCTGCGCGCCATGGGCTTCGACCGGGCCGCCGTCCTCGACGGCGGGCTGCCCGCCTGGGTCGCGGCGGGGCTGGACGTGGAGAGCACCGCCCCCGCCTACGCCGGCCCGGCCGGCTCGTTCACCGCCCGGGCCCGCCCCGGGCTGCTGGTGGACCGTGCCGCCGTCCGCGCGGCCCTGGCCGATCCGGCCGCGGCCGTACTCGACGCCCGGACCCGCGAACGCTTCGCCGGCACCGCCCCCGAGTCCCGCCCGGGGTTGCGCGGCGGCCACATGCCGGGCGCGGTCAATCTGCCGTTCGGGGAACTCCAGCGCGACGGCGGCCGGATGCGCCCCGCCGCCGAACTGCGCCAGACCTTTGCCGCGTTGGCCGCAGACCGCGAAGAGCTCTACTTCAGCTGCGGCTCGGGAGTGACGGCGTGCGTCCTCGCCCTCGGCGCCACCCTCGCCGGCTACACGCACCTGGCGGTCTACGACGGCTCCTGGACCGACTGGGCCATGGACCCGGAGCTCCCGGCGGTGACCGGCCGGAGGGCCGAGTTCTTCCCCGGCACCACCACCGAGCGGGAGTTCGACGTGCCCGCCACGGGCGAGGAGCGGCACATGCTGGCCGGGTTCCTCGCCGCCCAGCGCGCCACGCTGGAGCTGAAGTGCGCGGGCCTGGAGGGTGCGGACCTGGCGCTGCGTTCCGTGGAGCCCTCCACGCTGTCGCTGCTCGGCCTGGTCCGCCACCTCGCGGACGTGGAACGCCGGTGGTTCCGGCGCGTCCTCGCCGGGGAGGAGGCTCCGGCGCTGTTCTCCTCGGAGGCCGACCCGGACGGGGACTTCGACCGCGCACAGGCCGGCCCGGCCGCCGTCGCGCAGGCGTGGCAGGCCTGGCGCTCGGAAGTGGCGTTCGCTGAGGCCTTCGTCGCGGACGCGCCGCACCTCGACGTCGAGGGCGAGGACGCGTGGCGCGGACGGGTCTCGCTGCGCTGGGTGCTGATCCATCTGGTCGAGGAGTATGCGCGCCACAACGGCCATGCCGACCTGCTGCGCGAGCGGATCGACGGGGCCGTCGGCATCTGACGCAGGAGCGGCCGGCACCGCAGCGGCCCGCCCGCGGCGGCCCGTCATGCCGTGTTCGCCCCGGGCGAACGGGGGTTGGGGAACATTGGGAGGCGCACATGCATTGAGTCGGCATAGCTCAACTTCACTGCCGGAGGGAAGATCATGGCTTCGACGTCCGTAACGCTCACTCTGCCCGTGCTGCCGCTCGACGACGAGGTCGTGCTGCCCGGGATGGTCGTCCCGCTCGAACTGTCCGACGCCGAGGTGCGGGGGGCCGTCGAGGCCGCCCAGGCGGCGGGCGGGAGCGGGAAGCCCCGGGTGCTGCTCGTGCCGCGCGTCGACGGGAAATACGCGGGCACCGGTGTGCTCGGAACCGTCGAGCAGGTGGGGCGGCTCTCCGACGGGGACCCCGGGGCGCTCATCCGCGGCGTCGGCCGCGTCCGTATCGGCGCCGGTACCACCGGCCCCGGCGCCGCGCTCTGGGTCGAGGGCGAGAGTGTGGACGAAAAGCTCGCCGAGCCGCTTCCCGGGGCCGTGGCCGAGCTCGTCAAGGAATACAAGGCCCTCGCCACCAGCTGGCTCAAGAAGCGCGGCGCCTGGCAGGTCGTGGACCGGGTCCAGCAGATCGAAGGCGTCTCCGCCCTCGCCGACAACTCCGGCTACTCGCCGTTCCTGACGGTGGCCCAGAAGGTGGAGCTGCTGGAGACCGCCGATCCCGTCGCGCGGCTCAAGCTCGCCATCACGTGGCTCCGCGACCACCTCGCCGAGCAGGACGTCGCCGAGTCCATCGCCAAGGACGTCCAGGACGGCGTCGAGAAGCAGCAGCGCGAGTTCCTGCTGCGCCGTCAGCTGGAGGCCGTCCGCAAGGAACTGCGCGAGCTGAACGGGGAGAAGGAGGGCGAGGAGTCCGACGACTACCGCACCCGCGTCGAGGCCGCCGACCTCCCCGAGAAGGTGCGGGAAGCCGCCCTCAAGGAGGTCGAGAAACTGGAGCGGGCCAGCGACCAGTCCCCCGAGGGCTCCTGGATCCGGACCTGGCTGGACACGGTGCTGGAGCTGCCGTGGAACGAGCGCACCGAGGACGAGTACGACATCCGCGGGGCCCGGGCCGTCCTCGACGCCGAGCACGCCGGGCTGAGCGACGTGAAGGACCGCATCACCGAATACCTCGCCGTACGCAAGCGCCGCTCCGACCGGGGCATGGGCGTCGTCGGCGGCCGCCGCGGCGGGGCCGTGCTCGCGCTCGTCGGGCCGCCCGGTGTGGGCAAGACCTCCCTCGGGGAGTCCGTCGCGCACGCCATGGGCCGCAAGTTCGTCCGGGTCGCCCTCGGCGGCGTACGGGACGAGGCCGAGATCCGCGGCCACCGCCGGACGTACGTCGGCGCGCTGCCCGGGCGGATCGTCCGCGCCATCAAGGAGGCCGGGTCCATGAACCCGGTCGTGCTCCTCGACGAGATCGACAAGGTGGGCTCCGACTTCCGCGGGGACCCCGCCGCCGCCCTGCTGGAGGTCCTGGACCCGGCCCAGAACCACACCTTCCGTGACCACTACCTGGAGGTGGAGCTCGACCTCAGCGACGTGGTCTTCCTCGCCACCGCCAATGTGCTGGAGGCCATCCCGGAGGCCCTCGCGGACCGCATGGAGCTCGTCCGCCTCGACGGCTACACCGAGGACGAGAAGATCGTCATCGCCCGCGACCACCTGCTGCCCCGTCAGCTGGAGCGGGCCGGTCTGGAAGCCGACGAGGTGGTCCTGGAGGAGGACGCCCTGCGCAAGCTCGCCGGGGAGTACACCCGCGAAGCGGGCGTGCGCACCCTGGAGCGCTCCATCGCGCGGCTGCTGCGCAAGGTGGCCTCGCAGCACGAACTGGGCGAGCAGGAACTGCCCTTCCGGATCGGCGCCGACGACCTGCGCCCCCTCATCGGCCGGCCGCACCACGTCCCCGAGTCCGCGCAGGACCCGGCGGAGCGGCGCACCGCCGTCCCCGGCGTGGCCACCGGCCTCGCGGTGACCGGCGCGGGCGGTGACGTGCTCTTCGTCGAGGCCTCGCTGGCCGACCCGGAGACCGGGGCCGCAGGGCTCACCCTCACCGGCCAGCTCGGCGACGTGATGAAGGAGTCCGCGCAGATCGCACTCAGCTTCCTGCGCTCGCACGGAGCCGAGCTGGAGCTGCCGGTGGCCGACCTGAAGGACCGGGGCGTGCACATCCACTTCCCGGCGGGCGCCGTCCCCAAGGACGGCCCGAGTGCGGGCATCACCATGACCACCGCGCTCGCCTCGCTGCTGTCCGGCCGGCAGGTCCGCACGGACGTGGCGATGACCGGCGAGGTCTCGCTGACCGGGCGGGTCCTGCCGATCGGCGGGGTCAAGCAGAAGCTGCTCGCCGCGCACCGGGCCGGCCTGACCACCGTGATCATCCCGAAGCGCAACGAGGCCGACCTCGACGACGTCCCGTCCGAGGTCCTGGAGGGGCTTGAGGTGCACCCGGTGACGGACGTGCGCCAGGTCCTGGAACTGGCGCTGGCGACGGCCGGCGCCCAGGCGGTGGCCACCGCGGCCTGACCCGCCACCGCGGCCTGACCCGCCGGGGCGGCCCGGGCTCCCGCTGCGGCGGGGTCCCGGGCCGCCGCCGTACCCGCTGCGAAATACTGGAGACCTCGGGAACCCCCACTCGGACACAGACTCAGACAGCGGGAGCGGCACGTGCACGGGAGCGAAGACCAGGAGTTCCTTGCCCTGGAGCGGGAGCTGTCCGTCTTCCTCCGGCGGGCCCGGGCCTCCTCCGGGGAGATGGCCCGTGCCCTCCACCCCGAACTGGAGCCCGCCGCGTACGGCCTGCTCGTCCGCCTGGAGGCCGCCGGCCGGCAGCGGGCCACCGACCTCGCCGCCTACTTCGGGGTCGGCAAGGCCACGATGAGCCGGCAGCTGCGCGCCCTGGAGGTGCTCGGGCTGGTGGCCCGCGAGCCCGATCCCGCGGACGGCCGGGCCTTCCTGGTCGGACTCACCGAGGAGGGCCGGGAGCGCTTCCTGCGCGTCCGCGGCGCCCGGCGCGAGCAGTACATGCGCAAGCTCGCCGACTGGGACCGCGGCGAGGTAGCGGAACTGGCCCGGCTCCTCAACCAGTTGAACCAGGGCGAGGACTGAGCGGACCGAGGCGACTGAGCGGACTGAGAGGCCTGAGCGGTCCGGGCGGCCGGCTGCGCCCGGCCCCTACAGCTCCGCGTACGCCGCAGAGGCATCGTCGTGCCGCTTGGCGCGGGACGGAGTGCGCTGCGGATCCGACTCCAGGGCGCGCACCCGGCCGATCAGCCCCTCCGCCCCCTCCTTCCGCAGCACGGCCAGGCACTGCGCCCAGTCGCCCTCCCCGAACGTGTCCGTCCACCGGCTCGCCCCGTCGGTGAGCGCGGCCAGCGCCCGCACCCGCTCGCGCGGGGTCCGGCCGGTCACCGCCCGCGCCGCCACCGCAGGATCCGCGGCCGCCGTGAAGAAACCGCCCTCCCTGTTGCGCAGCGTGTCCGCCGAGGCCGTGGTCCGCAGCAGCTCGCGCGGGACCCGGTCGAGCCGGTCGTCGAGCACCGCCGTCACCGCGCCCCCGGGATCCTGGAGGAGGAGGACGGAATCCGAGAGCACCAGGTGCTCCACGTATGCCTCGTCCCAGCGGACCAGCACCACCGTCGCCTGCGGAGTGCGCACGTGAGAAAGGTCACAGGTGTGGCGGTGGGAGTCGGCCGTGTCGCGGATCGCCTCCGCCAGGATCCGGTCCAGCGGCATGTCCCGCCGCGAACCGGACAGTTCGGTCAATCGGCCGCCGAGCCGCGCCGCGAACCACGGCACGCCGTGCGCGCAGCCCACCTCGCCGTCCGGCGGGGTCACCCCGTCCAGGGCGACCAGGACCCCGCCTCCCACCGCCGGAATCGCCGCCGACAGCCAGTCCTCATTGGGGCGTTCCGGGTTGCCGGGGACCGAGGCGAGGTCGATGCGCATGCGGGCATTCTGCCCGCCGGGCCCCCCGCGGACGGGCAAGGTCCGTACCAAAGGGGGAAGGGCGGGGCGGGCCGTGCCCCAGGTCCCGCGAACGTGCGGGCGGGCATACTGCCAAAGCCCCCATCGATCTTTCAACCACCCGTCCACGGCCGCGCCCTGACCCCACCCCGCCGAGTTGGTCGCCAACTCATCCGTGATGTTCACTCGTTCGAGTGGCCGGGTGGGCGATGTCAGGCTCTCCCCCCAACACACTGCGAAGGTCTGAGGCGGTACGAGGGGGCAGGGGGCGTTTACTTGTTGACCGGCCGTTACCTCGGCCACACGAGTAGACGAGCACGAGCACACGTACAGGATTGCGAGCACCGGTGCAGAAGAAGCGGTCTCGGAAGAACGGCACCGCCACCGACGGACCCGCCCCCGCAGGACCCCGTGTCCGCGTGCGCAGCAGGCTGGTCGTCGGCGTGGCCGTCGCCGGCCTCACCGTCCTCGCGGCCGGCGCGCCCGCCGTGGTGTCCGCGACACGGGAGCTGAACGACTCCCAGCAGCTGGTCACCCTCGCCGAGCAGACCCGGCACACCCTCACGCTCGCCCACCTCCTCGGCGACGAGCGCGACGCCGTCGTCGAGTACGTGGCCAAGGGCCGTCCCGGCGGACAGGCCAAGGCGCCCGTCCAGGAGCGCATCCTCCTCACCGACCGGCAGCTCGCCGAGATCCGCTCCGAGGCCGACGAACCGCTCGCCCGGAGCCTCAGCCGCGTGGCGGCCGTCCGCTCCGAGGCCGTCGACGGCAAGGGCAGCGCCCTCGCCGCCCACCAGGCGTACGCGGGCGCCATCGCGGAGGTGCTCGCCCCGGGCGACCGGCTCGCCGTGCTCACCCCGCCCCGCGCCGGCGCCGCCCTGGTCACCACCCGCCCGCTGGCCCCCCTCGGCCAGGCCGTGGAACAGGCCTCGGCCACCCGTGGACTGCTGCTCGCCGCGCTGGCCGTCCCCCGCGGCGAGCAGCCCCCCAACTCGGCGGTCGTGGACGAACTCACCGCCGCCGCCCAGCGCGCCCGCGTACGGGAACAGGCGGCGCTCGACGACTTCGCGCGGGTCGCCCGACCCGACGTGCGCCAGACCCTCGCCGCCACCGTCACCGGCCCCGAGGTCAAGACGGCCGACGACCTCCTCAAGCGGCTCACCGAACGGCCCACCCTCACCTCCGCCGACCGCAAGCTCGACGGCGCGGCCGTCGGCCCGCCGCTCACCGCCCGGATCGAGCGGATCCGGACCGTGGAGGCCACCCTCGCCGGGCAGCGGGCCACCGCCCTCGCCACGCTGCGGGACGACGACGTGACCCGGCTGGAGCTGCTGGTCGGCGCGCTCGGCGCACTCTTCCTCTTCGCCGTCGGCGTCTCCACGGCCGTCGCCCGCTCGCTCACCCGGCCCCTGTCGGTGCTGCGGCGCGGCGCCGCGCGGCTGGCCACACCCGAGGGCTCGGTCGAGCCGGTCCGCTTCACGGGCCGCAACGACGAGTTCGCCGAGGTCGTCCGCCATTTGAACGCGGTCCGGGACCAGACGGTGTCCCTGCACACGCGGATCGCCGGCCTCGACGCCGACCAGCGCCGCCTCATCGGCCGCAACGAGGCGCTGACCTCCGGCCGGGAGGCACTGGAGCAGGAGCTCAAGGAGCTGCGGGCGGGGCTGGAGGAGCACCGCCGCATCATGTCCACCACCTCGGTCTCCCTCTCCCTGCGCACCCTCGGCCTGGTGGAGCGGCAGCTCACGGTCATCGAGGAGCTGGAGTCCAAGGAGCAGGACCCGGACCGGCTGGCGACCCTGTTCAAGCTGGACCACCTCGCGACGGTGATGCGCCGCCACAACGAGAACCTGCTCGTGCTCGCCGGACAGGAGACCGGCCACGGCGCCGGAGCCCCCGCGGTGCCGCTGGTCGACGTGATGCGGGCCGCGGTCAGCGAGATCGAACGCTACGAGCGGGTCGACCTCGCGGGGCTGCCGTCGTTCACCCAGGTGGCCGGGCACGCCGCGGACGACATCGCGCACGTCCTGGCCGAGCTGCTGGAGAACGCGACGACCTTCTCGCCGCCGGACGCCAAGGTGAGGGTGTCCGGCTGGCAGCTGGACTCCGGCGACGTCGTGCTGTCGGTGGTGGACGCGGGCATCGGGGTCACCGAGGACCGGCTGGAATCGCTGAACTCCCGGCTGGCGACGCCCGAGGCCTACGACGAGGAGTCCGAGGCGGAACACGGCCTGGGCCTCGGCCTGTACGTGGCCGGCCGCCTGGCGGCCCGGCACGGCGTCACCGCGGAACTGCGCGCGGGCCGGCACGGGGGCACGGAGGCCCTGGTGGTCGTCCCGGCGGCGCTGCTGCCGACGACCCCGCCGGCCACCCCGGTCCACACCTTCGCCGCACCGGGCCGGCCGGAGCTGCGGCTGCCGGGCGTCATCGCCGAGGCCAACGAGCACACGCTCCCGCCCCGCACCCGGCCGCAGCCGGAACCTCCGGCGGCGGAGCCGGCGTCGGCCCCCGCCGGGGCCGAAACCGAGGCCGAACTCGGCCTTGAGCCGGACGCGGCCGCGCCGGAGCTCTGGCCGGAGCCGGAGCTCGGGCTCGGAACGGAGCCGGAGCTCGGGCAGCAGCTGGAGCTCGGGCCGGAGCCGACGGCGGCCGCGGCCGAGCTCTGGCCGGAGCCGGAGCCGGGGCTCGGGCTTGAGCCGGAGGCGGCTGCGGGGGCCGGAACGGAGCCCGATCGGCAGCTGCCGGCCGAGGCCGCGCCGGAGCCTGCCCAGGCTGGGCACGGCTCCGCCGGGGCCGAGGGCGTGCTGCCGCCCCCGGAGCAGGTCTTCACCGTCCCGGCCCCGGCTCCGGCCGGGCCGGAGCCCGTCCAGGAGCTCCTCGCGCGGGTCGTCCCCGACGGCGCGGACGAGGCCTTCGCAGGGTCCGACCCCGCCCCGGCGTCCCCCGACCCGTCGGCCGGTTCCGCCCCGGGGGCCGACGTACACGAGGAAGCGGCCGGGCCCGACGCGGAGCGGACCCCGCACAGCCACGCCACCCCCGAAGGCGACTGGCTGCCCCGCCGGGGAGCCCACCCCGAGGCGGAGACGCCCGAGGCCGCCGAGGCCACCGGGCCCGTCACCGGCAAGGGGCTGCCCAAGCGGACCCCCCGTGTGGTGGCCGCCCGGCGCAGCGAGGCCGTCCGGCCGCCGGAGCCGCCGCGCCGTGTCGACGCGGACGAGCTGCGGCGCCGGCTCGGCGGGTTCTACCAGGGGACGCGCGACGGCAGACGCGTCGTCGCCGCCGAACTCGCACAGGACACCGACCGGGGGGACACCGCACAGGAGGCACGCACATGACCGCGCCCAGTACGTACGGACTGAGCACCCAGGCCCGCAACCTGCAGTGGCTGCTGACCGACCTGGTGGAGGAGGTACCCGGCGTCAACTCCGTCGCCGTCGTGTCCTCGGACGGGCTCCTGCTGCTGTCCTCCGACCCCGCGGGAGCCGGCCAGAGCCCCACCCCGACCAAGGGGCCGCGCGGCGCCTCCGCCGACCTCGCCACCATCGTCTCCGGGCTCGGCAGCCTCACCACCGGCGCCGCCGCGCTCATGGAGGGCGGCGGGGTCAAGCAGACCATGGTGGCGATGGAGCACGGCTCCGTCTTCGTCATGGCCATCAGCGACGGCTCCCTGCTGGGCGTGCACGCCACCCCGGACTGCGACATGAGCGTCGTCGCCTACCACATGGCGCTGTTCGTCGGCCGCGCCGGCCACGTCCTGACCCCCGAAGTCCGCAGCGAGCTGCGCCAGTCGATGGAGAAAACCCCGTGAGGAGTCCGGCCTCCGACCGGCTGCCGATACGCGGCGCCGACCGCCGCCCCGCCCGCGTCCGCCCGTACTCGCTGACGGGCGGCCGCACCCGGTTCACCCAGGTCCTGCACGTCGAGACGTTCGTCGCCGCCCTGGACGCCAAGGTGTCCCAGCCGCAGCTGCCGGGCGGGACGCAGGACAAGACCGACGGCACGTCCGACGGCAGGTCCGACCGCATGCCCGAGATGCCCGCCATCGTCGAGGTCTGCCGGCGCATGCGCACGATCGCCGAGATCGCCGCGCTGCTGAAGCTGCCGCTCGGCGTGGTCCGTGTCCTCGTCAGCGACCTCGCCGACCAGGGGAGGGTCCGCGTCTACGGCACGGGCCACGGCCCCGGCCGGCCCGAACGCGCACTGCTCGAAAGGGTGCTCAGTGGCCTTCGCCGTCTCTGACCCGGTCGCGTCGGTGGACGACGAACCCGTCCGGCCCTGGCAGTACGACCGCTCCCGCGCACCCGTGGCCGTCAAGGTGCTGGTCGCGGGCGGCTTCGGCGTCGGCAAGACCACCTTCGTCTCCTCCGTCTCCGAGATCACACCGCTGCGCACCGAGGCGGTGATGACCCGCGCCAGCCTGCCGACCGACGACCTGTCCGCGACCCCGGACAAGAACACCACCACCGTCGCGATGGACTTCGGCCGCGTCACGCTCGACGACGACCTCGTGCTGTACGTGTACGGGACGCCCGGCCAGGAGCGGTTCTGGTTCATGTGGGACGACCTCGTCCGCGGAGCCGTCGGCGGCATCGTCCTGGCCGACACCCGCCGGCTGCGTGACTGCTTCCCGGCCCTCGACTACTTCGAGAGCTGCGGGCTCCCGTACGCCGTGGCCGTGAACCACTTCGAGGGCTCCCGCTCGTACGAGCCGGAGGACGTGCGCGAAGCGCTCACGATCCCGCCCGACGTACCGGTGGTGATCATGGACGCGCGGCGCCGGCCCACGGTCGTCGAGTCCCTGCTGACCCTGGTGGGCCACGCCCTCGACACCACTCCCGAATAGAGAACGCGGATGCGCAGGATACTCGTCGTCGGAGCCGGGCAGTCCGGTCTCCAGCTCGCCCTCGGCCTCCAGGCGAAGGGGTACGAGATCACCCTCATGTCCAACCGGACCCCGGACGAGATCCGGACCGGGAAGGTCATGTCCACGCAGGTCATGTTCGGCGCCGCGCTCCAGCACGAGCGCGACCTGCAGCTGAACTTCTGGGAGCGGCAGGCCCCGCGGATCGAGGGGCTCGGCGTCTCGGTCGCAGCCCCGGACGGTTCCCGCCCGATCGACTGGCTGGGCCGCCTCAAGAACTTCGCGCAGTCCGTGGACCAGCGGGTGAAGATGGCCGGCTGGCTCGACAGCTTCGTGCAGCGCGGCGGGCAGCTCGTCGTGCACGGCGCGTCCGTCGCCGACCTCGACTACTTCTCCCGCACCTACGACCTGATCCTCGTCGCCGCGGGCAAGGGCGAGCTGGTGTCGATGTTCGAACGGGACGCGGCCCGCTCCCCGTACGACGTGCCGCAGCGCGCGCTGGCGGTCTCGTACGTGCACGGGCTCGGGCCGCGGCCCGAACACCCGCAGACGGAAGCGGTGCGCTGCAACCTGGTCCCGGGGGTCGGCGAGCTGTTCACCATGCCGACGCTGACCACCTCGGGGCGGGCGGACATCCTGTTCTGGGAGGGCCTCCCGGGCGGTCCGCTGGACATGTTCCGCGGGGTCAACGACCCGGCGGAGCACCTGCAGCTGACGCTCGACCTGATGGAGAAGTACACGCCCTGGGAGTACGCGCGGGCCAAGGACGTCGAGCTGACGGACGCGGGCGCCACCCTGGCCGGGCGGTACGCGCCGGTCGTGCGCAAGCCGGTGGGGCGGCTGCCGGGCGGCGGACTGGTGCTGGGCGTCGCGGACGTGGTCGTGACGAACGACCCGATTACGGGCCAGGGCTCGAACACGGCCGCCAAGTGCGCGGCTTCGTACCTCTCGTCGATCCTGATGCACGGCGACAAGCCGTTCGATGCGGCCTGGATGAAGGCGACCTTCGACAGGTTCTGGTTCACGACGGGCAAGCCGGTGACCCGGTGGACCAACGCGATGCTGGGCGCGCCGCCGGAGCACGTGCTGAACCTGATCGGTGCGGCCGGGCAGCTCCAGCCGGTGGCGGATCGTTTCGCCAACGGCTTCGACAACCCGGCCGACTTCGACGGGTACTTCTACGATCCCGAGGACGCGGCGGACTACCTGGCGGAGGTCTCGGCGGCAGCCTCGGCTTCCTCCGCCTCCTCGGCCGCTTCGGCCGCCGTGGACGGTGCCGCCCCGGCGGCTGCGGACGGTGCCGCCTCGCCCGAGTAGCCGGTGTCGTCGCCCGCCTCCGCCCCCTCGGGCAGCGGCGGCGGGGTGTAGGCGGTGAGCGGGGTGCCCCCGGGGTCGGGGCGGACGGCCCCCAGCAGCGGATTCGCCGCGATCGGGGACACCTTGACCTTGGCCCCGGGCCTGGGCGCCTGCACCACCTTGCCGTCGCCGATGTAGAGGGCCACGTGGGTGGCCGTGGGGAAGTAGACCACCAGGTCCCCGGGCCGCAACTGGTCCAGCGGCACCTTCGGCAGCTGCGCCCACTGCTCCTGGCTGGTCCGGGGGATGGACCGGCCGGCGTGGGCCCAGGCCTTGGAGGTGAGCCCGGAGCAGTCGAAGGCACCGGGCCCCTCGGCGCCCCACGCGTACGGTTTGCCGATCTGGGCGGCCGCGTAGCTCAGGGCGGCGCCGCCCGCGGCCGTGGGGGTGCGGGGGGTTGCCGGGCTGCCGAGCGCCCCCGCGGCGATGAGCTCCCGCTGGGCGGTGGCCGTCTGGGCGGCTTCGCGGGCGCCGAGCTGTGCCAGTTGCTCCGGGGTGAGGGAGGAGAGCATCCGCTCGACCTCCCTCAGCCTGAGGGTCACCTCGTCCTTGCGCTGCTTGCGCTGGGCGGTGAGGGACCGCTGGGCGTCCAGGGCCTTGCGAGCGGCGGTGGCGAGGGCGTCGGCCTCGTGTTCGCCGCGGGCGAGCCGGGCCAGGATCCCGGCCCGGCGGGCGCCCTCGCGGGCGGCGAGGTGGCGCTGGTCCTGGGCGGCCTGGGCGTCGCCGGTGAGCAGCATCCGGGCGTACGGGGAGAGGCCGGCCCGGGCGCCCCGGTACTGCTCGCGGGCCATCCGCCCCGCGGCTGCCCGCTCGGCGTCGAGGGCGGTCCGGGTCTTGCCGAGGGCGGAGCCGAGGCGGCGCTCCTCGGCTTGGCGGGCTTGTAGGGCGACGTCGGTGGCGTTGTAGGCCTCGGTGGCCTCTTCGGCCTGGCGGTAGAGGGTTTGGAAGCGGGTGAGGAGCGCGCCGACGCCCTGGCCGGGAGTGGCTGCGGTGGTCGCGGTGCTCCCGGTGCTCCCGGTGGTCCCGGTGGTCCCGGTGGGCGCGGTGGTCGCGGTGCTCCCGGTGGTCCCGGTGGCCCCCGTGGGCGCGGTGCTCCCCGTGGTCCCGGTGGTCCCCGTGGTCCCGGTGTCCGTCGTGGTTTCGAGGGTCTCTTTGTCCTCAGTGGTTTCTGTGGTTTCGGCCTCGGCGGGTTCGGTGGTTCCGCTGGGTCTTTCGGTGCCGGTGCCGGTGCCGGTGCCGGTGCCGGTGCTGGTGGTTCCGGTGGGCGGGTCCTCCGGGCCGGGGTTGGCATGGGCGGGCCCGGCCGCGACGAGTACTGCGGCGAGACATGCGGCGCGGAGCAGCCGACGTGACATGGGATCACCTCCAAGGCGGCCGATGCTGCCATGCGCGGTATGACTAGATGTTGAACGGCGGCGGCCAGCCGTCGGGGCCCACCCGTCCGGCCGATCCCCGCCGGGCGGGGACTGCGTGGTGGGGCCGGCGCCGGGCCGGGGTGGGGTGTCGTCCGGGGCTCATGATTCATGGCGCCCTGTCCGGACCACCGAGGTGCTCCGGATCAGGCGCCAACACATCACGTTCCACGCCCCGGTCGACACCCCACCCCGTCCCCGTCCCCGGCCTGTTGGCGCCGACTGCCACCTGACCGGTCTTCGGCGCACTGCGACATACGCGGACATTCCGACCGGCGCCTTGCTACGTTGCCCTCATGACCGCCCTGACGGAACAGGTGGTGGACCCCGTTCCGCCCCCGCCCCCCGACAGCCGCGCCCCCCGCCGCGGGGTGGAGTCGGCGCTGCTGCTGGGGGCCGTGCTCATTGCCGTTCTCGGTCATCTGTACGTCGGTCTCTCCGGCACCGGCCGCATTCCGGAGTCTGCCACCCGGTACGGTGCCGGGCTTGCGGCTGCTGCGTTCCTTGCGCATGTCGCCGTCAGAGTGTGTGCTCCTTATGCCGATCCGCTCGTTCTGCCCATCGCCGTTCTGCTGAACGGGCTCGGGCTGGTGCTGATCCAGCGTCTCGACCTCACCACGCCCGAGCACCTCACCGCCGGAGACCAGCTGCGGTGGTCCGCGTTCGGGGTGGCGCTGTTCGTGTGTGTGCTCGCCGGGTTCCGGGACCACCGCCTGCTCCAGCGGTACGCGTACCTTTCGGTGGCCGCCGCCCTCGTGCTGATGCTCGTGCCCGTCTTCTTCCCGGCCGTCAACGGGGCCCACATCTGGATCCGGTTCGCCGGACTCTCCTTCCAGCCGGGAGAGTTCGCCAAGATCCTGCTCGCGGTGTTCTTCGCCGCGTACCTCGCGGCGAACCGCACCGCCCTCGCCCTCACCGGCCGCCGGCTGTTCTGGCGGCTGCGGCTCCTGCCCGGGCGGGTGCTCGGGCCGATCCTGGCGATCTGGCTGCTGAGCGTCGGCGTGCTCGTGCTGGAGCGGGACCTGGGGACCTCGCTGCTCTTCTTCGGGCTGTTCGTGATCATGTTGTTCACCGCCACCGGCAGGGTCGGCTGGATCGCCATCGGGCTGCTGCTCGCCGCCCTCGGGGCGTACGCCGTCGGAACCTTCGAGCCGCACGTGAACAGCCGGGTCGAGGACTGGCTGAATCCATTCGCCTCGATCGGGCGCGGCGAGGGGCCCGGGCAGCTCGCCCAGTCGCTCTTCGCCTTCGGCGCCGGCGGGCTGCTCGGTGCCGGTCTGGGGCACGGGCAGTCGTTCCTGATCGGTTTCGCCGCCAAGTCGGATTTCGTCCTGGCCACGGCGGGCGAGGAGCTCGGCCTCGTCGGGGTCAGCGCGATCCTGCTGCTGTACGGGCTCCTCGTCGACCGGGGCTTCCGGGCCGGGCTCGCGCTGCGCGATCCGTTCGGGCGGCTCCTCGCCACCGGGCTCGCCTCGATCATCGCGCTCCAGGTGTTCGTCATCGCCGGGGGAGTGACCGGGCTGATCCCGCTGACCGGCATGGCCATGCCCTTCCTCGCCCAGGGCGGCTCCTCCGTGGTCACCAACTGGATCATCGTCGCCCTGCTGGTCCGGCTCAGCGACAGCGCCCACCGCCCCCGCCCCGCCGACGGGGAGGCCGCCGCGTGATCCGCTACATCCGCTGGTGCGCGTACTTCTGTGCCGCCCTGCTGCTCGCCCTCCTGGTCAACGTGGCCCGGGTGCAGGTCTGGGAGTCCGCCGCGTACGGGGCGAACCCGGCCAACAAGCGTCCCGCCATCGCCCGCTACGCCGAACCCCGCGGGGACATCCTGGTCGAGGGCCGGCCCGTCACCGGATCCCGGGACAGCGGCCAACTCCTGCGTCACGAGCGGACGTACGCCGACGGCCCGCTCTACGCGCCGGTCACCGGCTACTCCTCGCAGACGTACGGGACCAGCTTCGTCGAGCGCGCCGAGGACCGGATCCTCTCGGGCACGGATCCGGGTCTCTCCGCGTTCCCCCTCTGGTACGAGCTCTCCCGGGGCCGTCCGGCCGGGGGGAACGCGGCGACCACCCTCCGGTCCGCGGTGCAGCGGGCCGCGTACACGGGGCTCGCCGGCAAGCGCGGTGCGGTGGCCGCGCTGGAGCCCGCCACCGGGAGGATCCTCGCGCTGGTCAGCAGCCCCTCGTACGACCCGGGGACGCTCTCGGGGACCGGTGCGGCCGTGAAGGCGGCCTGGGCGCGGCTGAATGCGGATCCCGCCCGGCCGATGCTCAACCGGGCGCTGCGCGAGACGTATCCGCCCGGCTCGACCTTCAAGATCGTGACGGCTGCGGCGGCCCTGGACGCGGGCGTGGTCACCGATGCGGACGCGCCGACCCGGACCCCCGACCCCTACCCCCTGCCCGGCACCCGCACCCTGCTGCCGAACGCGGCCACCGGCTGCGAGGACGCCTCGATGGCGGAGGCGGTGCGGTGGTCCTGCAACACGGTGATGGCGAAGATCGGCGTCCAGGTCGGGCTGCGCAGGATGGTGGAGGCGGCCCGGCGGTTCGGGTTCAACGACGACGGGCTGCGCGTGCCCTCGTGGGTGTCCCGCTCGAACTTCGACACCGACATGAGCCAGGACCAGCTGGCGCTGTCCTCGATCGGGCAGTTCAACACCAGGGCGACACCCCTGCAGATGGCGATGGTGGCGGCGGCCGTGGCGGACGGCGGCGAGCTCAGGGCCCCCTACCTGGTGGACCGGACCACGCGCGGCGACGGCGGTCCGGTGCGGCGGGGCGTCCCGCGCAGTCTGGGCCGGGCCATGAGCCCGGCCACCGCGCTGCAGCTCCAGGAGCTGATGGTGAAGGTGGTGGAGGACGGCACCGGGCGCAACGCGGCCATCCGGGGCGCCGTGGTGGGCGGCAAGACGGGGACGGCCCAGCACGGCGTCGGCAACGCGGGCACCCCGTACGCCTGGTTCATCGGCTGGGCCAAGGCCGAGGACGCACCGCTGCCGGGGGTCGCGGTCGCGGTGGTGGTCGAGGACGCATCGGCGGTCCGCGGGGGCGTCAGCGGCAACGGCGCGGCGGCCCCGATCGCCCGGGCGGTGATGGAGGCGGCCCTGTCCGGGGCGCGGCCGCCGGCCTGACCCGCCCTACGGGTTCTCGCCGCCCTCCGCGATGGCGGCCCGCACCTCCGCCACCCTCTCGGCCTCCTCGGCCGCGAACCGCTCGCGGTCGAGGGCTTCGGCGATCTCCTCGTCCTGGCTCATCAGCAGGTCCAGGTTGGAGTCGCCCATCTCGAAGACGCCCATGTCCAGGTACGTCTTCTGCAGCCGGTCGCCCCACAGCCCGATGTCCTTCACGCAGGGCACGATCCGGCTGAAGAGCAGCCTGCGGAACATGTGGAGGAACTCCGACTGCTCGCTGAACTCCTCCGCCTCCTTGCGCGGGATGCCGAAGTTCTCCAGCACCTCCACCCCGCGCAGCCGGTCGCGCATCAGGTGGCAGCCCTCGATCACGAACTCCTCGCGCTCGCGCAGCTCGGCGTCCGTCAACTGCTTGTAGTAGTCCCGCAGCGCCATCCGCCCGAAGGCCACGTGCCGGGCCTCGTCCTGCATCACGTACGCGAGGATCTGCTTGGGCAGCGGCTTGTCGGTGGTGTCGCGGATCATCCCGAACGCGGCCAGCGCCAGCCCCTCGATGAGCACCTGCATGCCCAGGTAGGGCATGTCCCAGCGGGCGTCGCGCAGGGTGTCGCCGAGCAGGCCCTGCAGGCTGTCGTTGATCGGGTAGAGCATCCCGATCTTCTCGTGCAGGAAGCGCCCGAAGATCTCGGCGTGCCGGGCCTCGTCCATGGTCTGGGTGGCGGAGTAGAACTTCGCGTCCAGGTCCGGCACCGACTCCACGATGCGTGCGGCGCACACCATCGCGCCCTGCTCGCCGTGCAGGAACTGGCTGAAGTTCCAGGCGGCGTAGTGCCGGCGCAGCTCACCCTTGTCCTGGTCGGTGAGCCGGGGCCAGTAGCGGGTGCCGTGGAGGGTCAGCGCCTCGTCCGGCGTGCCGAGCGGGTTGTACGGGTCCACTTCCAGGTCCCAGTCGATGCGCTTGGCACCGTCCCACTGCTTGTCCTTGCCCTTCTGGTACAGCGCGAGGAGGCGCTCCCGGCCCTCGCCGTACTCCCAGCTGAAGCGGGCGGCGCCGGTGGCGGGAACCTGCCAGACGTCTGCGCCCGGGTCCTTGGTGTAGAGCTCGTGCGTCGACACTGACGCCCCCTCGGCTCGTGTACTTCCGTACAGGACTGGATGGTTGGCAGCGTCACACGTTGGTAGACGCGCGGTCAACAAGTGACGCGCGGGGGATTGACGCCCTTGCTGACAGGCAGTCTCATAACTGGTGACGGCAAGCAGTGACGCCCCACCCATCCATCCATCCGGAACACGGCGAGGTGCCCCCGCCATGACGACCACGACCGATCGACGGGTCCTCCAGGACGCGCTCGGCCTCCTCAAGGACCGCGAGCAGATCGCCGCACGCCTCCTCGAATCCTCCGCCAAGCACTCCTTCGACCCCGACAAGGAACTCGACTGGGATGCCCCGACGGTCGACGGGAAGTACTACTGGCCCCCCGAGCTGCTCTCCCTCTACGACACCCCGCTGTGGAAGAAGATGGGCGAGGAGCAGCGCATCGACCTCTCCCGCCACGAGGCGGCGGCGCTCGGCTCCCTCGGCATCTGGTTCGAGATCATCCTGATGCAGCTCCTGGTCCGGCACATCTACGACAAGCCGCTGACCAGCAATCACGTGCGGTACGCGCTCACCGAGATAGCCGACGAGTGCCGCCACTCGATGATGTTCGCCCGCATGATCCAGAAGGCCGGGGCCCCCGCGTACCCGGTGTCCCGCACGAACCACAACCTCGCCCGCATCCTCAAGACGGTCTCCACCACCCCGGGCTCCTTCGCCTGCACCCTGCTCGGGGAGGAGATCCTCGACTGGATGCAGCGGCTGACCTTCCCCGACGAGCGCATCCAGCCGCTGGTCCGCGGGGTCACCCGGATCCACGTCATCGAGGAGGCCCGGCACGTCCGGTACGCCCGCGAGGAGCTGCGCCGCCAGATGCTGACCGCCCCGCGCTGGGAGCAGGAGCTCACCCGCATCAGCTGCGGCGAGGCCGCCCGCGTCTTCTCCCTGGCCTTCGTCAACCCCCACGTCTACGAGAACATCGGCCTGGACCGCCGCGAAGCCGTCGCCCAGGTCAAGGCGAGCGGCCACCGGCGGGAGGTCATGCAGACGGGTGCCAAGCGGCTCACCGACTTCCTGGACGACATCGGCGTGCTGCGCGGGGTCGGCCGCAGGCTCTGGCGGAGCTCGGGACTCCTCGCCTGAAGCCCGGGGGGTGGGGCTACCCTGCGGGCATGACCGTACGCGCGTACCGCAGGCTGAGCGTCGAGGAGCGGCGGGCCCAACTCCTCGACGCCGCCCTGTCTCTCTTCGCGCACCGGGCGCCGGAGGACGTCTCCCTCGACGACGTGGCCGAGGCGGCCGGAGTCTCGCGCCCGCTGGTCTACCGGTACTTCCCAGGCGGCAAGCAGCAGCTGTACGAGGCCGCCCTGCGCTCGGCGGCCGACATCCTGGAACTGTGCTTCGCCGAGCCCCAGGAGGGCCCGCTGACGCAGCGGCTGTCCCGGGCGCTGGACCGCTACCTGGGCTTCGTCGACGTGCACGACGCGGGCTTCGCGGCCCTGCTGCAGGGCGGCAGCGTCGTGGAGACCTCCCGTACGACGGCGACCGTGGACGGCATCCGGCGGGCGGCCGCGCAGCAGATCCTCGTCCACCTGGGCGTCCCGTCGCCGGGGCCGCGGCTGCGCATGATGGTCCGCACCTGGATCACCGCCGTCGAGGCCGCCTCCCTGATCTGGATCGACGAGGGCAAGCAGCCGGACGTGGCCTCGCTGCGGGACTGGCTGGTGGACCAGTTCATCGCCCTCCTCACGGCGACCGCCGCCACCGACCCGCAGACCGCGGCCGCGGCGGGGGCGGCGCTGGCCCTGGAGTCGGCGGACGGGCCGGCGGGGGTACTGGTCCGGCGCGTGATGCCCGTGGTCTCGCAGGCCGCGCACCTGCTGTGACACTGGTGGGGTGAGAAGCGAACCGACCCCCTTCGAGGGCGGCCCGATGGACGGCCGCGTCCTCCCGATCCTCCTCGGCCCGACCGGCCACCCGCCGCGGTGGTACGAGATCCCGGTCCCGGCGGCGGACGGCGGGGCCCCGACGGTCCTGCTCTACGAACGCGTCCCGGCCGGCTACAGCAAGCGGCTGCACCTCCAGAAGGGCTGGAAGTACGAATACCGCCCGCAGGCGCGCGAACCGGGACTGCGCTGGCCCTGGACCAAACCGAGCCGGCCCCCGGCCCCCTGAGGCAGGCCCTTGGGGTTCGTCCCCTTCGCCCCCCCGCCTGAGGTGGCCGCCTCGATCGAGGTCAGCCCTCGCTGCGGCCGCGGCGCAGCAGGGCGAAGCCGAGCCCGGCGGCGCCCAGCGCCGCCATCCCGGCGCCCGCCGCGACCAGCACCAGCCCGTCACCCGGTTGGTCGGCCAGGGTGTCCAGGCGTAGCACCCCGGTCGCGCCGGCGGCGACGGTGTGCGTGCGCGGCGCCGCCGCCGGGGCGGTGTGCCCGTCCCGGATGCCGGTCTTGTAGCCGTCGCCCCCGCGCGTACCGCTCGGGGCGGAGGGGTCGCCGACCCAGGAGGAGAGCCGCCCGTCGGGCTGCAGGGCCGCGTGCAGCGGGCCCGCGCCGCCGACGGCGGGGATCCCGTCGCGGCTGGTCACGGTGGTGGCCAGGGAGCCGTCGGCGGTGAGGATCTCCGCCTGGTACACGCCCTCGGAGACCCGGTACACCTTCGCGGTGGAGACGCCGTCGGCGAGGCCGAGGCTCTTGACCGGCGTCCCGGGTGCGCCGGCGGTGTGCGCGGCCGACGCGGCCGGCACCCCTTCGGCGAGCGCCGCCGCGGCGGGCAGCGCGAGCAGGGCTGCGGCGCAGGCGGTCACGGCGGCTGCGCGAACGGGAGTGCGGCGGCTGACGGTGGTCACGTGAATCCCTCGGTGCGGTGGGTCCGGCGGCTGCGGGTGCCACCAACGTAGGTGCGGGCCATTGCGGTTGAGCACGCGCCGTGTAACAGGAACCCGGCGGAGTCCCGTAGAAGTCGTTACACGGCCGAACACGGCCGAGAACTCCACCGGGGGATTGCCGCACTGCCCCGAGGCTGCTCCCATGTACGGCGGGGGTGAGGTCCCGTGCGCGGACTCAAGGTGCTGCCGAGCGGCCGGCCCGGCCGCGGCCGGCTGTATGTGAACCTGCCCGACGGGCGGGCGGTGGCCTGGTACGACCGGGAGGCCAACCGGATCAGTGTGCTCGCCGACGAACACCGCGACGCGGTCCTCGCGGCCCTGCGCCCGTACCTGGCCCACGGCTACGCCGTCGGCCCGCCCCCGGTCCCCACCCGGGCCGAGCTGCGCCGGCTCTCCCTGCCCCCGGACCGGGACCTGGCCCCGAACCGCCCGGGCGAGCTGCTGCTCGGCGAGCTCGAACACGGCTCTGCGGGCACCAGGGCCCGGCACCGGCTGCGCCAGGACCTGACCGCCCAGCAGCAGATGGGCGAGGTCCTCGACGCCCTCGAAGTGGAGGGCTGGCGGGTCCTGCACGGTGTTCCGCTGCCCGGTCTGGGCCCGGTCGACCACCTGCTCATCGGCCCGGCGGGACTCTTCTGCGTCCGTACGGTCCCGGGCCGCAGGCAGCGCGCCTCGGTGGGCGAACTGCTGCTGACCGTGGGGCGTACGGAGCCCCGCCCGGACCCGCGCTGGATCCGCCGCGCTGCCGCAGCGGCCACCCGCGCCCTGGCAGCCCCCGTCAGCCCGGCCCTCGCGCTGGTCGACGCGGCCCGGATCGCGGTGGCGCCCACGGTCGCCGACATCCGCGTCCTGGAACCGGCCACGGCGGCCGAGGTCCTCGCCTCGGCCCCCGCCACCCTCAAACCGCCGGACACCGAAGCCCTCTTCGCCCTCGCCCGCGACAGCCGGACCTGGCTCCCCGGCCCCGCGGGCCCCGGCCCGCGCAGCCTCCTCAGGCCGTCCGCTTCCGCGGGGCCGCCTTCTTCGCTCCCGAGGCCGTCTTCGCCGCCGAGGCCGTCTTCTTCGCGGAGGTCTTCTTCGCCGCCGAGGTGGACTTGACCGTGCCGGACCGGGCCCCGGAAGCGGACTTGGCCGACGCCGACTTGGAGGTCGACTTGGCCGCCGACTTCTTGGCCGTTCCCGAGGCCGCCGTCTTCTTCGCCGTCGTCGCGGTCGACTTCTTGCCGCCCACGTCCTTCGGTGCGGATCCCGCGGACTTGCGGGAGGTCCGGGAGCCGCCGGAACCGGAGGAGGCGGACCGCCGCATCGGCGTCACCTCCGCCTCGCCGCCCTCCGTCCCGGCCGCGCCCGCCCCCGACGCCGCCTCGCCCCGGGCGGCCTTGGCCGCCCGTACGCTGTTCTCCAGCGCCGCCATCAGGTCGATCACCTTCCCGGCCGGCTCCGTCCCCACCTCCGCCGGAGGCTCGAAAGCGCCCTCCGCCTTCGCCTCGATCATCGATTCCACGGCGTCCCGGTACTCGTCCCGCAGCGAGCTGATGTCCACCTCGCCCAGGGTCGCCATCAGCGCGTCCGCCAGGTCCAGCTCCGCATCCCGCACCGACACCGACCCCTCCGGGGCCACGCCCTCCGGCTCGCGGATCTCGTCCGGCCAGAGCAGCCCGTGCATGGCAATCACATCGTCGACGACCCGCAGCATCCCCAGCCGCTCGCGGCCCCGCAGCGCGTACTTGGCGATGGCGACCTGCCGGCTCCGCTTCAGCGCCTCCCGCAGCAGGGTGTACGGCTTGGCGGCCGTGGCCCCGTTCGCAGCGAGGTAGTACGCCGCGTCCATCTGGAGCGGATCGATCTCGTCGGCCGGCACGAAGGACACGATCTCGATCGTCTTCGCCGTCGCGATCGGCAGCTGCGCCAGATCCTCGTCCGTGATCGGGATGATCGCCCCGTCCGGCTCCTCGTAGCCCTTGCCGATCTCGGCGTTGGTCACCTCCTCCCCGTCCAGCTCGCACACCTTGCGGTAGCGGATCCGTCCGCCGTCGCTCAGGTGGATCTGCCGAAAGGAGATCGAGTGGCTCTCGGTGGCGTTCACCAGCTTGATCGGAATGCTGACCAAACCGAAAGAGATTGCGCCGTTCCAGATGGATCGCACGGTTCCTCCCGTTTCATGGCAATCTCATCGTATGACGCCGATCACCATGGTGGAGGGGCGTCGCATCTCGCTCAGCAACCTGGACAAGGTCCTGTACCCGGAGACGGGCACCACCAAGGGCGAGGTGCTGCACTACTACGCCACCGTCGCGGACCCGCTGCTGGCCCACACCCACAACCGGCCGGTGTCGTTCCTGCGCTACCCCGACGGCCCGGACGGCCAGCTCTTCTTCACGAAGAATCCGCCGCCCGGCACACCCGCCTGGGTGAAGACCGCCCCGGTGCCGCGCAGCGACGAGCCCTCCGCCGCACAGGTGCTCGTCTCGGACCTGCCGTCCCTCATGTGGGCGGCCAACCTCGTCGTCGAGTTCCACACCTACCAGTGGCCGGCGGGCAGCCCCGCCGTCGCCGACCGGATGGTCCTCGACCTCGACCCCGGCCCGCCCGCCACCGTCGTCGAGTGCTGCGCCGCCGCGCTCTGGCTGCGCGAGCGCCTGGCTGCCGACGGCCTGTCCGCGTACGCCAAGACCTCCGGCTCCAAGGGCCTCCACCTGGCCGTGCCCCTGGAGCCGACCCCGTCCGACCGCGTGTCCGCGTACGCCAAGGCCCTCGCCCAGGAGGCCGAGCGGGAGCTCCCCGACCTCGTCGTGCACCGCATGGCCAAGGCCCTGCGCCCCGGCAAAGTCTTCGTCGACCACAGCCAGAACGCCGCCGCCAAGACCACCGCCGCCCCCTACACCCTGCGGGCCCGGGCCCGCCCCACGGTCTCCGCGCCCGTCTCCTGGGATGAGGTCGCGCACTGCGGGGACCCCTCCCAGCTGGTCTTCCTCGCCGAGGACGTCCCGCCCCGGCTGGAGCGCGACGGGGACCTCTTCGCCCCGCTGACCGACCCCGACCGGGCCCGCCCGCTCCCCGGGCACCACCGGACCCGGAAATCCCCCGCGACGCGGAAGCCCCCCGGGACCAGGCGATGATCAAGGTCGCGCTCGCCGCGCCCGTACGGACCCTGCCCGTCGCGGCGGGCCTCGCGTACGAGCCCAAGTTCGACGGCCACCGGATGGTCATCGTCCGCACCGGGCGGGACGTCCAGCTCCAGGCCCGCTCCGGGCGCATCGTGACCAGCGCCTTCCCCGACCTGGCGGCCGCGGCGCTGCACCTGCCCGCCGACACCGTCCTCGACGGCGAGGTGGTGGTCTGGCACGAGGGCCGTACGGACTTCGCCCTCGTCCAGCGCAGGGCGGCCGCCACCGCGGCGCGCGCCCCCGTGCTCGCGCAGACCCTGCCGGCCTCGTACGCCGCCTTCGACGTGCTGGAGCTGAGTGGGGTGGACGTACGCGGGCGCCCCTACGAGCGGCGCCGGGCGCTCCTGGTGGACCTGCTGCTCCCGCTCGGCCCGCCGCTCCAGCCCGTACCGATGACCACCGACCCCGAACTGGCCGCCACCTGGTACGAGACCCTGCCCGCGAGCGGCATCGAGGGGATCGTGGTCAAACGGCTCGACCAGACCTACCCGGCGGGGCGGCGCGGCTGGCAGAAGCTGCGGCACACGGAGGTGCGCGACGCGGCGGTGGTCGGCTACACCGGCACCCCGCGGCGGCCGCTCGCGCTGGTGGTGGTCGTGCCGGTGGAGGACGAGACGCCGCTGGTGTCCAGCCCGTTGTCGGCGGGGTTGCGGGCGGAGGTGGCGGCGGCGGTGGCGGCGCGGGCGGGTTCGGCGGGGGAGGCCGGAGCGGCCGGGGCGCGGGAGGGGGCGGGGGCCGGGGCCGCGACCCGGACCGTCACGGCGATCGGGTTCGGCGAGGTCGTGTACCGGACGCTGGACCCTCCCCTGGCGGCGGAGGTCCGCTACACCTCGCTGAGGCATCCGCCGCCCGAGGTGCTCAGGCTCCGGACAGACCTCTGACCTGCGCCGTGGGGTGGCGCAGGTCAGAGGCGACCGGCACGTACAGGGGGGCGGCCCGGCACGGACGGACAGGGCTCAGGCGTGGCCGGTGGGTTTGTCCCGCGGCGGCTCGCCCTTCGGCGGCTGCTGCGGCCCGGGGTACGACGGCGGATTCCGGTAGCCCGCCTCGCGCTCGGCCCGGATGTCATCGGGATGTGCGGAGGTGGTGGACCCGAAGTTCCCGAAGCCCTGCATCTCGTGCGGGCGCAGGCCCTCCGGCGGGAACTCCACCGGGTCGCGCTCCTCCCGGACCTCCCCCACGGCGCCGCCGTTCGGCAGGTGGGGCTGGCTCTCGGGGGTGGGCGGCGGCGGCTCCTTGGCGCGGACCCGCTGGCCCAGCTTGAAGGCGCCGAGCAGGAAACCGACGATCACGATTCCGACGACCAGGAACCACGCGATGTTGGTCAGCATCCTGTCCATGCTCAAAGTCACGTCCATATCCACCATTTTCCCGCATATCGGCCCAATGCACTCGGGCGCTTGGAAAACCTCCGGACCGGATACCTCGTCCGGGCCGGGGTAAACGCCCCAGGCAAGCGACCGGTACATGACCCGGAAAGGAGCGCGTCATGCCCCGCGGATCCTCCCCCAAACGGGAACGCCAGTACGAGCACATCAAGGAGAGCGCCGAGCAGCGCGGCGAGTCCGAGGACCGGGCCAAGGAGATCGCGGCCCGGACGGTGAACAAGGAGCGGGCCCGGGCCGGCGAGTCCAAGACGGCGAGCAAGGAGTCCTTGGAGGACATGTCCTCGTCCCGCCGGGGCGGCCTGCACTCGCACTCGGGCGCGCAGGGGCCGACGTACGACCAGCTCTACGCGGAGGCCAAGCGCCGCAACATCCACGGCCGCTCGGACATGAACAAGGACCAGCTGAAGCGCGCCCTCGACAAGTGACACCGCGCACCGGCGGGCGACCCGCCTGAATCCGCCCGCCCGCACACACCTGTCCGGGTGACACCGGGCCGCCGGCGGACCCGAATGCCGGAGCCGGAGCCGGAGCCGGTGGGCGCCGGCCGCCGCCGGCCGCGCGGGGCCCCCCCGGGGGGCCGCGGGGGGCGGGGCCCCCCGCGCGCCCCGCGGCCCCCGCCCGGAGCCCCGGCCCCGCCACCC